>NZ_JBMLTR010000160.1:0-39860 GCF_049239865.1 Aquidulcibacter sp. | reverse complement strand
AATTGCATGGTAAGTCTCCATTGGTTTTATGACTCAGACGCTCGGTCTGGTCGAGAGGGGGGGATTGAGGGCGCGCCTTAGAGAGCCAAGACCCGTTCTCACAAGCATGACACCTGAGCGGATGGCCATTTCGACAGCGGTCAGAAAAAAGTGCAGCGACGTGTCAGAATAGTTGTCGAAACAGGCTATGGGTGATGCCCTGCCCTGAAGGACGCCCAAAACGCTCATGCTGACCGACATCATCCTGTTTCGCCATGGCAAAGCCGTTCGCCCGCATGAGGCACGCGATGACTTCAGTCGTGGCTTGACCCCGCGCGGGCGGTTGCAAGCTGCAGCCCAAGCGAGCCGTTTGAAAGAGGCGGGTTGTGATCTCCAACTCGCCTTGGTGTCCACCGCTTTGCGCGCCGCCGAGACATGGGATGCCTGCCGACCCGCTTTCCCCGATGCGCAAGTTCACTTGTCGCGCCCGCTTTATTTGGCAGCACCCAGCATTTATCTGAACGCTGCTAAGACGGCCAAGGCCAGCCGCGTGATGATCATTGCGCATGATCCGGGCCTCCACGAACTGGCACGCAGCCTGATGAAGGGCGATACGGGCCAAGACCGAGGGCAAACTTCTTTGCGCGAGCACCTGCCGACCAGCGGTGTCGCTTGGTTCTGTGCTGACCCAGAAGCCAGCTCCGGGTTTAAGTTGAAGCAATTTTGGGCCCCTGAACCCGTGTCGGCCTAGGTGCTGGCGCGGGATTGGCAGTTCCGCCGCACGCTTCCTAATGACAAATCAACCCCTGTGCGTGCATGAAGTTGCATGAGTAAACCAAAGCGCACCCCTTTAAAGCCCTGGACGATTGAAGCCGTAGTCGATGGCAACCGCTTGCGCGTGCAATTATCCGCCGCAGCGCTCGACCATTTGGGTGACGAAAAGGCGGCTCGAGCCCGGGCTTTGGACCTGCTCAAAGGGGCATTGTTTCGCGGCCGCCTGATTGCGCAAGAGCGGTTGGAAAGCGGCGCAGGCGGGCTTGATTGCTCGCACTTATTGGCAGCCGTGCAAGATCAAGTGATCTCAGCCCTCTATGATTTCACGACGACCCATGTGTTCCGCGCGCGCAACCCGACGGCGGCAGAGCGCTTAAGCGTATGCGCAACCGGTGGCTATGGCCGCAATTCCATGGCCCCGTCGTCGGATGTCGATTTAATGTTCGTCCGCCCAATCAAGGATGCGTCTTGGGCCGAGAGCGTGATTGAATATATGCTCTATATGCTGTGGGACATGGGCCTGAAAGTCGGCCATGCCTCGCGCACGATTTCTGAATGCCTGCGCGCCGCCCGCGAAGACATGACGATCCGAACCTCGGTACTGGAAACCCGCTTTGTGTGTGGCGATAAGCTGTTGTTCCGCGAGTTGGAAATCCGCCTGCGCAAGGACTTATTTGACGGCACGGCAGCAGACTTTGTCGCGGCGAAACTGGCCGAGCGCGACAATCGCCACCGCCGCACGGGCGAAAGCCGCTATATGGTCGAGCCCAATATCAAGGACGGTAAAGGCGGCCTACGCGATCTACATACCCTCTTCTGGATCGCTAAATATATTCACGGCACCGATGAGGTCGGCCAATTTGTAGAAAAAGGCATTTTCAGCCGCGAGGATATGAAGCACTTTAATCAGGCAGCTGAATTCCTATGGACCGTCCGCTGTCACCTCCATTTCCTAACGGGGCGGGCGGAAGAGCGCCTGACCTTTGACTTGCAGCCTGAAATGGCCCGCCGCATGGGCTATGGCGATAGGGCCGATAATCCAGCGGTAGAGCGCTTTATGAAGCGCTATTTTCTCGTCACCAAGCAAGTGGGTTCCTTGACGCGCATCTTGTCGGCGCGGCTGGAGTTAGACCGGCAAAAAGCGGCGCCGCGCGGGATATCGCGCTTCTTTGCCAGCCCGCAAAAAGCCAAACAGCTGGATGACCCCCGCTTTATTGAGGATCGGGGTCGCATCGGGTTTGCGCATCCAGAACAGGTCGCCGACGATTTGTCGGCCCTGATCGATATCTTCAAAATGGCAGATAGCTTAGACCTTGATATCGATCCCTCCGCACTGGCGCGCGTCACCAGCATGGCGGCGAAGGGCCGGATTATGCGAGACGATCCAAAGTCCGTTGCCAGCTTCTTAGACCTTGCCACCTCAACGAAAGACCCTGCCCGTGCATTGGGGCTTTTGAATGAGGCTGGTCTCTTGGGTAAGTTCGTCCCCGAATTTGGGCGGATTGTCGGCCAAACCCAGTTCAATATGTATCATCACTTCACTGTGGATGAGCATACTTTGCGCGGCATCGCCAATATCTCCGATATTGAGCACGGTCGGTTGAGCAAGGAATTGCCGGTCTCGACAGAGCTTTTCCCGCGCATTGCCAACCGCCGCGCGCTCTATTTGGCCATGTTGTTGCACGATGTCGGCAAGGGCGAAGGCGATCAACAGATTGAAGGGGCAAAGGCTGCCAACATTGCCTGTCGCCGTCTGGGCCTTGATGCTGAAGAGGTTGAACTGGTTGCTTGGCTGGTCGGGCACCATTTGATCATGAGCGAAGTGGCCCAGCGCCGCGATATTGGCGACCCGAAAACCATCACAGACTTTGCAGCTAATGTCGGGACGTTGGAGCGGTTGCGCTTGCTGCTGGTTTTGACCGTGGCTGACATTCGCGCTGTGGGTCCAGGTGTTTGGAATGATTGGAAGGCGCAATTGTTACGCGACCTTTATAAGTTGACCGAGGCCACGCTGCGGGGTGGCCGGTCCGATGAAGGCTTTGTACGCCGTCAATTAAGGGCTCAAGCGGATGAGCGCCGGGCGCAGGCCTTGATTGACCCTATTCTCGCTGAATTCTTTACCAGCCTCGAAGACGCCTATTGGCTCGGCTTTGATACCGATCAGCAGAAATGGCATGGTGCCGAAGTGGCCAAAGCCCTGCGGCAGCAATCGTCCGTCTGGTTGGCCTCGCGCCCAGCACCCAGCCGCGGTGCGACGGAGGTCTTGGTCCTATCACCTGATCAACCAGGCCTGTTTGCGGCCCTGTCGGCCGTGTTTGCGCAAGCAGGCGCGAACGTCATTGATGCGCGGATCCACACCTCTAAAAGTGGCCAAGCCTTCGATGTCTTTGCCCTGCAAGATCAGTCCGGGGCGGCCTTTGGCGAAGGTCGCCAAGACGCCATCGACCGCCTGTTTACCCGCTTAGAGGCTGCTTTAGATGCGCAGCGCAAGACTGCTCGCGATAGTCTCGCCGCAGCAAATGCAGGCATTGTCAAAAAGCCGACCAATCGCACCGCAGCTTTTGCGATTGAGCCGGTCATCATGATCGACAATGAAGGCGCGGCCTTTGATACGATTGTGGAAGTCTCGGGTCGAGATCGCACAGGCCTCTTGGCCGATCTGGCGCAAGTCTTTGAGGATGAGGGCTTAAACGTGACCTCTGCGCATATTGATAGCGTAGGCGAGCGGGCAACGGATGCGTTTTATCTGCGCGATCGCGGTGGGTTGAAGCTGTTGGAAGCGCGGCGGATTACGACTTTGAAGGAGCGTCTGATGGGCGTTCTGGCAGATGCAGATACGACGGAGGGGCCAAGCCTTTTGCCCCGCCGGAAACTTGCCCGCGCACGCGCCAGCAGCCGTCGCTAAGACCCTATTGCGTTTGAACCATTTCGGTTGTCGCCGCATATTCATCTTGCAGCCAAGCCAGAATTTCGCGCGCCGCCGGGTGATTGATTGGCTGATAGCGCTCAACCAATGCTTCGCGACGCTTGCCAAGCTTGGTGAGGCCCAAGTCCTGGAAGCTCATGATGTCGGCGCGCACCATCTCGGCCAATTCGGAGCCCAAGACCTTCACCGCTGCAGCATGGCCACTCGCGCCATAGCAATAATCATCACCTTGTTGGTAGGCGAGGGCGAGCGAAATTGCGGGAATACAGGTTAGATGGGGCTGCAAGGCTGGATTAAGGGCGTGGCCGGACACCCAATCCGCTAAACGGTGGGAGCGGCCGGTAAAGCCGCGCAAGTGCAAAAACTGGCTCATGCGGGGGCCATCATTAACGGGGTAATTGTCCCACAACAGAGGCTTACGCTTTAACAAGGCCCCAATATCACGCACGTGGCCGACCGAAATCTCACGCGCGCAGACTTCTTCACCCGTCCAGTAAATGTCGACACTCGGATCAAGACCCAAGCCCAGCTCCCGCAGATAATGTTCGGGGCGACGGCCAAAGACGCGGTCCAGTACAGGATCGTTGGAATAATAGGTCGGGGTCATGGACAGCTTTAATTCCGGGGCAGTATCGCGCGCCAGATGCATGATTTCAATTTGCCGCTGTGCGAGATCGGGCAGGCTTGAATGCATGTCGTCGAAGAAAATGCCGAGGTCCTGAATGCCAAGCGAGGCTAAATCTTCAACGCGGTTGATAAAGGTGTTGCGAACGGTGCCGTTAAAGTCGTTGAAGGCTTCATAGGGGCTGAGGCCAACCCCAACCCGAACACCAAAGCCTTTGCAGAACGCCGCGAATTGCGAAATTTGCCCAGCTTCCTGCAATGGATGCGGCTCTACCCAGCGGCGGCGCAAGAAGGGATCACCCTTTGGCGCATAATGGAAAAAGCGATAGCCATAAGGGGCTAACATCTCAACCACAGCACGGCGGTCATCCCATGACCACGGTTGACCGAAATAACCTTCAATAATACCTAAATAAGGGGTCGACATAGGGGCACCTAGTCTTGTGATCCACTCTCGGGACGGAATTTTGCGACTAATTGATCTTGTGCGGCCCGTTGCTCTGGCGTCAAGCGGGCCCCAATCTCACTCACTTTGGCTGACGCATCCCGATCACCGCCACGGGCAGCCAAGGCAAACCAATAATAGGCTTGAACGTCAGACTTTGGACCGCCAAGGCCTTGTTCTGCCATAGCACCCAAATTGAATTGAGAGTCCGTGACGCCTCGCTGGGCGGCGCGACGGAAGCTTTCGGCGGCACGGGCCATGTTTTGTGGCACGCCATCGCCATTTGCGTAATAGACGCCCAAATTGTGCATCGCTTGGCGGCTACCGCGCGCCGCAGCCCGTTCTGTCAAGGCGCGTGCTTGTGACAAGTCCTTGGGAACGCCATCGCCATTCTCAAATTTTCTAGCCAAGCGGTTCATCGCGCGTGTGTCGCCGCCATCTGCCGCACGGCGGAGAAGCGCAATGCTGCCGGCTGCATCGCCCGCTTGCTCGCGCGCCATGGCCTGGTCGAACAAAGCACCAGTTGCTGGCGTTGCGACGGGTGCCACGGGTGGGACCGCGCGCGGCTGGCTGGGTGCTGCTGCGACTGGGCTGGCCGCTGTTGGGCTCGCCGCTGCTGGGGTTGCTGGCACGCGGGTGGGTGCGGCTGCGGCGGCAGTTGTTGCCAAAGCAGGGGCTGCAACTGAAGCCACGCGCGGTGGCGCGACAGGGCTGGCAGTCGGGGCCTTAGCAACGGTGGCAACGCGCGGTGTCGTTGGACGCTGCACCGGTCTTGGCGTTGCGTCGGGGCGGGCCGCGTTAAAGGTTGCGGAACGGAGCCGATCGCGCTGCGCTTGCGCGCGGGCTTTAGCGGCTCGGGCTTGCGCATCCGCAGATGCCATAATGCGGGCTGCTTCCATTTGCTGGGCCGTTGGAGCCGGCTTAGCGGGGGATGGGGTAGCAGTTGGGGGTGTCGCAGCCTTCGTTGCGGGCGGCACCAATTGCGCCTTTGGCAATTGCGGCGGTGGACTTGCGATGCTGGGCGCGGCGGTAGCTGCGGGGGCAGCGACGGGGGCTGCAACCGGGGCCGAGGCGGCCGCCGGAGTCCCAGCCGGCGCTGTGGCTGTGGCTGCGGCTGTGGCTTGAGCGCCGTCCGCAGATGGCGCAGGGACAGCGCCTTCCACAGGGGCTGGAGTGGCTGCTTGGGCTGCCAATTCTGGCGGCAAAGGCACGTTTTGTTGATTGAGCGCGGCTGGCTTCTCGTCAGCATTCGAAGACGGCCGCAACTGGCTGTAGACAGCAAAACCACCGGTAGCGACCAAAGCTGCCGCTGCAGCGATCCCAACGGGTGATAGGGGACCCTTGGGCTTGGCATTTTCTTTGCCGGGCTCTTTATTGGCTTGGGCTGCTTTTGGCTTTGCCGATGGTTTAGCTTTTGGTGCTTCGGCCTTCTGGTCTTTGCCGCCGGGGACTTTCAAAGCTAGCGCTGGCTTCTTCTTGGTTTGCGCGGCTTCTCGCGCCGCTGCTGCTTGATTGGCGGCGCGGCGAGCAGCAACCAAATAATCAGGGGCTGAGCTGGTATTATTGCTCGGCTCATCCCAGTCATTATCTAGGATCGAGAGACCATCGTCGGAATCGACCTCGATGGGACCCGTGGGGTCAAGCGCCATCGGGCCCAACTCGTCATCCCCAAACGGATCAAGGCCGCCGGCGAGCGGGTCTGGCACATCATCGCGCAAATGAGCAAAGTCATTCAAGGACTCGCTGTCATCCCCTTCGGGGAATGGCGACCCAAAGCTACCGCGGCGTGCGGGATTGGCTGCAACTGCAGCAGCAGGCTTAGCATTTGGGCGATCCATAAAGAATGGGTCATCAAACTGTGGCTTATCCAGCGAATCCAGACGCGTCTCAAAGCTGAAGCCGTCATCCTGCGACAGATCGACCGGATTGACGAAGCCTGCGTCATCTTGAATTGGGCCGCCTAAATCGACGGAATGGTTGGGATCATAAATGGGCTCAGCATAAGCCGAAACTGCGCCCTGCTCTGCCTTGTCCAAGCGTTCGCCCATTGCCGCAAAATCGCGCTGCAAGGGCGCGATCAAGGCCTGAACGCGCGCGTCAACCGACTGTACTTCTGAGCGCACTTGCCCGAGAGCTTCATCGAGCATTTGGCGTGTTTTGTCGTCGCGACCACCGACGCTAGATGCAAGGCTTTGAAGCGCGTTGTCATGATTGGCTGCGAGACGATCGGCCAATTCCTGCATTTGCTTACTAATCGTCGCAATGGATTCTGCGGACTGACGCTCCGACGCGTCGAGGCGATCACCCAGATTTTGCGCCAAACGCTGGATATGCTGTCCAGCCTGTTCCATGACCGAAGCATCATGCCGCTCGATCGACGACAAGCGTTCGTCAATGGCGCGCGTTATGCGAGCCAGCTCTAGCTTCATCGCCATAGAGCCCGTTTGATCCGGGCCAGCTTCACGGCTTTCCACTTCTGCCAACCGCGCATCGAGAGCTTGGGTGGCTTCTGCAAGCTTAGCACCAACGCGATCAAGGGCGTCTTGGGTGCGCTGTTCGCTTGCATCAAGACGGCTAGCGAGGGCTTGAGCCACTTCCGTCATCTGGCCGCCGACACCGCCAGAAACAGCCGCTTCAACCTGCCCCTGCAGGTCAGCACGGGTTGCCTCAATCTTGGCGTTCAAATCTTGGAGGCGCGCGGAAAGCTCGTTGGTTTTGGCCTCAAGCGCATCCACGGCCGTCAGCGTGTCGCCAGTCTTGCCTGCGCCTTCGAGTTGGGTCAGGCGCGCGGACAATTCCACCAGCGCTTCGACCATGCGCGAGGCATTATCCTGCGCATGGGCTTCAATGCCATTCACGCGCTCCGTCACCAGATTGATGCCTTGGTTAGCACCTTCAATGGTTTGTGTGGTGATGTCTTCTAGTTGACCGAGGCGGCTTTCAAGAGCGGATAGGTCGGGGCTTGCGGGCTTTTCGCCATCTTCCTCTAGACCCGTGAGGCGGGCGGAGAGATCGATCATAGCCTCGACAAAGCGATGGTTCGTTTCCTGCGCCAAGGCCTCTGTCGTTGCCAAACGCTCCGCCACGAGACCCAAGCTTTGGTCAACCGTTTGAATGGCTTCTTGCGTGACTTTCTCAATCTGGCCGACGCGGGTATCGGTCTCGAACACTTGGGTGGACAAGCGTGCCAGCGCCGATTCCAGCGACTTTAAGGCGGCCAAAGACGCATGCGATGGGTCTTGCGACTCAATGCGGCGCAACCGCTCACTCAAGACGACTTGAGTTTCGCGCAAATCGTTCAGATGGGTCTCAACGCGACCCATGGCGGTGTCACCACCGGCTCCTGTTTTTTCAAACTTCTGCGACAGGCGATCATCAAGTGCGTTAGTGGGTTGTTGGTCCGCCATTTCCACACCACCGGACTCGAGGCGGCGGCTCAATTGCTCCAAGGCGGCGGTCAAACGGTTTGCTTCTTGACCAAAATTTGTGGCGGATCTTGCGTTCGCAGCGGGCCTTTGGGCCGGCTCATCGGTTTCAGCGATCAGACGATTGAGCAATTCGCCCAGCGTGAGGCCTTCGCGACGCGCGAGATCCTTCGCAGCCTCGCGTGTCCGAGGCTCTACGCCCTTCACACTCCATGGCGACTGTCCGCTCATTCGAATCACTCTTCCGCCAAGTTCTGCGGTCCCACAAGAAATTTCCGAAGAAATTCAGCTACCCCCACTGTTCATTTACTGCTTCGCAGATTTTGAACAGTCTAAATTGTGGTTTCGATATTCTTCGTACTGCTCGACTTGGAGGTGCTACGGTAAATGAGCGGTTAATAAGGATTAACAAAGACAGCCACCCATGTCGTAACTTGAGCTGATCCGCACTTTGTCCTGAATAGTCCTAAGGCGCTTTTTCGATATAGCCCGCACAAATGAAAAGCCCCGCTGGCATAACCAACGGGGCCCAATCTGGAAAAGAGCGTCATTCGCCTATTCGGCGGCGATCTTCACTTGCTTCAAAGCATCTGCATTCACACCGAAATTGACTGCTTGCAAGAAGCGAATGCCATCCTCGGCAATGTCATCGCCGACCATATGCTCACCTTCGGCCTCAAACTCAGCGAAGTCGACATACATGGCATAGAAGGCCTTGGTGCGATCGGTGATGATATTGGCATTCCACAAAGTCTTCACCAAAACGCGGAAGATGTTGGTGGCTTCCTTCATGCGTTCACGACGGTCTTCATCGGTTACCATTTCTTGGAACTGGACCATGATGATATCCGGGTCGAGGCCAAATTGGTCATAGATGGCGCGCATTTGATGCGGTGCGACCAGATTGAACAACAAGGTCTGGAAGCAATGCGCGGCCCAGTCTTCAACAATCGCATGCTCTGCTGCGTCGAGCTTTGGAATGGTGCGGTCAGCCCAAATCTTGCCAAACTTGTGGTGGAAGGCTTCGTCGGTCATGACCAATTGCGTCAGCTTGCGTGCCAGCGGGTCATTCCATTCCTTGTAGATCATCGCAAAGGCACCCATGGCGAGACCTTCGATCAACATCTGCATGCCAACGATTTTCTTGTAGACTTCAGGTGCATGGACGATATCGACCAACAAGGTCTTCAGCACCTCGCCGCAAGGCAGAGGGCTGCCCCAGCGCGCTTTGATATAGGCCGCGAAAGCGGCAACATGGCGGGCTTCTTCGCGGGCTTGGTTCGCCGCATATTCCTGCGCACCGGCATCGCGCAACACGTGGCAGAGAGAAGCAGAAAGGTTCAGCGCGCCCTGTTCGCCATGCAAAATGGCCGACAATTGCCAACGGGCCATTTCATTCTTGAAGCGAATAAGCTCTTTCGGCTTATCCTTGAAGAATTCCTGGACATAAGGAGTCTCCAGCGCAGGAACCATATGGTCTGGCAAGAGCGCTTGGTTTTCCATGTCAAACGGCTCATCAAAGTCGATATAGCGCTTGTCGGTTGGGTCCCAGAAGTGATCATGCGTGGCAGAGATGATTTTGTCGAAAGCTGTCGAACGGCCCGTGTGCCGGTCGATTTCCAACATGGCAGCAAAATCTGTTGGCGCGACCGCGTCATACAGAGCGTCTTTGGTAATGTGCGACGTTGTCATGCTTTCAATCTCTCCCGTTATATTCGATTACCGGGTCTTTGGAACCTCGGCTTTGGTCCATGAGCTTAGAGCGACATCTAAGCGTGTCGCTTCTAGGCCTAACATGACACAAATTTCCAAAGGATCAATCAAAAAATGACGGGTGCGTCAGCTTCGTTCATCAAAGGGTTGTGATGAGCGCATCCTACAGATCGTGAATCGAGCGATCCTTCGTCTCCGGCAGGAAGATCAAGGCCACCACGACGCTAATGGCCGTGATAATCACTGGATACCAAAGCCCCGAATACATATTCCCCGTCGTCGCGACGATGGCGACAGCTGTTGCTGGCATAAAGCCCCCAAAGAAGCCGGTGCCAATATGATAAGGTACCGACAAAGCCGTATAGCGGATGCGGGTTGGGAACATCTCCACCAAGGCCGCTGCCAAGGGTCCATAGAGCGCTGTTGCAGCGACCACAAACACCATCAAATAGGCCAAAACGGCCAGATGATCGATCTTAGCTGGGTCTGCCTTATCTGGATAATTTGCGGCCTTCAAAGCCGTCTTCAGCTTAGCTCCAAAGGCGTCCTTGGCAGCCTTTTGCGCTTTGGCATCGAGGGCGGAAATATCCACGCTATCGAGAATAACAGTGCCGATTTTGACTTGCGCCACGGCACCCGCAGGGGCCACTTCATTGTCATAGGAGATGCCTGAATTGGTCAGATAGCTCTTGGCCACATCACAGCTGGACGAGAAGGCATCGCGTCCGTCTGGCGTTTTGCCGACAGGGTTAAATTGCACCGAACAGGTTGCAGGGTCTGCCCGAACAATAATCGGCGTTGCGGTTTGGGCGGCAACAAGATCAGGGTTGGCCGCTTTGGCCAATTGATGGAAGGCTGGGAAGAAGCTCACCACCGCCAAGATCATGCCGGCCAGCATGACGGGCTTGCGGCCCATTTTGTCTGAAAGCCAGCCGAAGAAGACATACAGTACGGCCGAGAAAGTGGTGATAATCAATAGCCAGATATTGATGGTCTGGGGGTCGACCTTCAACTGGCGCTCCAAGAAGACTTGGACATAGAAGAAGCCCGTATACCAAACCACACCTTGCGCCATCATCAGACCAAACAAGGCCAGCAGGATCAGCTTCAGATTGCCCCATTGACCAAAGGCATCCGACAAGGGGGCCTTCGAGGCCGCGCCTTCTTCCTTAAGTTGCTTGAACATTGGGCTTTCTTCCAATTGCAAGCGGATCCACAAAGCAATCGCCAGCAGGAAAACCGACAGCAAGAAGGGCAAACGCCAACCCCAGGATTGAAAGGCTTCTTCACCCAAAATGACGCGGGTCAAAAAGACCACCATCAATGCCAGAAGCAACCCACCGGCAGCCGACGTCTGTACCCAAGAGGTATTCCAACCGCGCTTATTGGCGGGCGAATGTTCGGCCACATAGATCACCGCGCCACCATATTCGCCGCCCAAGGCAAAGCCCTGCGCAATCCGTAAGGCAACCAATAGGATCGGTGCCCAAATGCCGATCTGGTCATAATCTGGCAGAAGCCCGACGGCGAAGGTTGAAGCGCCCATCATCACAATCGTGACCAAGAAGGCACCCTTCCGGCCCTTGGTGTCGCCAATCGCGCCAAAGACAACCGCCCCGAGGGGCCGCGCGGCAAAGCCGACGCCAAACGTCAAAAGCGCGAAGATAAACTGCGCAGCCGGGGGCGAACCCGCAAAGAAGTGCTGGCCCATCACCGAGGCCAGAAGGCCAAAGATGAAGAAGTCGTACCACTCAAAGACAGTCCCGGCCGCAGAAGCGGCGACAACAGTCTTTAGTTTTTGCGGTTCAACAGGCGACGAAGCAGCAGGTTGTGTCACGATTAGCCCCTAAATCATGGTTTAGCGGACTATCCTTGGACGTAGTTCAAGCTGCGATCAAGTAACAAGCCTGTGGTGGTTACAGGCGGACCTTAGTCTGGGGCCCGGCCTAAGCGGCGTGCCTCTTGGATCCGCCCACGCACAAGCCAATTATCGACGTCCTTGGGCGCCAGGCGCAGGGCCTGGGCGATGTCGAGTTCTGCTGCTTCATAGGATTTTTGCTGCAACAGGGTTTCGGCCCGCAAGCGCAGCGCCAGCACATCTAATGGGCGGGTCGACAGGCACGATGTCAGATCGGCTTGCGCCTCGGCCCATTTACCTTGGCCTGCCTTGGCACGAGCCCGGTCGAGCAAAAGGTCCGGCTCGCCGGGCTTTAACTTCAAAGCGGCATCCAGCACTTTTTGTGCGGCGGCAAAATCTTCAATCATCAGCCACGCATTGGCGGCACGTGCCATGATCAAGACGCGTTGATCGATATCGCCCGCGTCGGGGGCAGAGGCCAAAGCTGTTAAGCGCTCTGCGCCGCCGCCAATGTCCCCGCCCTCAATGCGGGCGATCGCGATACATTGCGCGGCATAGTTGCCACCGCTCTGGCTGCGCCAGACAAAACCGTCTTCGAGTGCTTCCTCAGGCTTGGTCTCTGCCTTGGTCATACAGGCCTGAAGCCGCGCCTCGTCGCGCGGATCGGGGGCAGCCTGCGCCTGCGTGCCAAGCGCTAAGGCCAATAGCGCAATTTGGATCAGGGTCGTAAACTGGGTGGAGCGATGGGTCACAGAACGGGTCATGCTGATCTTCTTATGCGGCTAAACGGCAAAACTGAGGCAAAGGGTTGGAACAGATGCGCGTTTTGGTTTTGGGCTGTGGTTATGTCGGCAAAGCTTTCGCCCAAACCTTGGCCGAACAAGGGGCCTTTGTGCAAGGCACGTGTCGAAGTGCGGCTAGCGCGGAAGAGCTGCGCCAAGCGGGCATCACACCCATCCTTTTTGACGGGACGATAAGTGCGGAACTGGCCGAGGCAGCCCAGCAAGCCACCCACGTGCTTGCCTCCATCCCGCCCGGCCAGGAGGGGGACCCTGCCCTTCTGGCCTTGTCGCCTGTTTGGACTCCCAAAGTGGGGACTTGGATCGCCTATCTCTCAACCACCGGGGTTTATGGTGATCGGGCGGGTGGTTGGGCGTTTGAAGATGATGTACCAACGCCCTTATCCATCGAGGCTAAGCGGCGGGCCGAGGCCGAAGCTGGGTGGCGCGGCATAACAAGCCCAGCCCACGTGTTTCGCCTGCCCGGCATTTATGGCCCCGGCCGCAGTGCGTTAGAGCAAGTCTTATCCGGCACGGCACGACGGATCGATAAGCCCGGCCAAGTATTTTCGCGCGCCCACCGCACCGACATTGTAGCCGCCCTGACCGCCAGCCTCGCCAATCCCAATCCCGGGCGCATTTATAATATCTGCGATGACCACCCTTGCGCCTCTGGCGAGGTGATTTTGGAAGCCTGCAAGTTGCTCGGGCGGGAGCCACCGCCCTTGATCCCGTTTGAGGCGGCAGGCCTGTCTGAAATGGGCAAGCGCTTTTATAGCGAGTGCAAGCGGGTTTCGAATGTGCGGGCCAAGGAAGAATTGGGCTGGAAATTGGCTTTTCCAACGTTTGTTGAAGGCCTTGCCGATTGCTATGAGGACTTGCAGACCCGCCAGCCGAGCTGACTAGGTTCGCATCTGCCGTTCAATCAGACTGAGCACGGCATGCAAGGCCAGCCCCATCAAGGCCAGCAGAAAGAGAGCTGCAAACATGGTTGCGGTCTCAAGCCGATTACCCGCCTCCACCAAACGCCATGACAAGCCGCCCGTGGCCCCGGTTCCAGCCACAAACTCTGCCACCACGACACCGACAAGGGATAGGCCAGCCGCCGTCTTGATCCCGGCCAGCAGAAAGGGCGCAGCCGTTGGTAATTCCAAGCGCAGGAAGCGCTGCGTACTGCTGGCTTTATGCAGGCGAAACAAACGGTCCAGACCGGGGTCGACCGCCTTCAGGCCCGCCAAGGCAGAGGTTAGGACAGGAAAGACTGCCACAATAACGGCCAGGATCAGAATCGCCCGACGCGGGTTTTCGATGCCCGTCCAAATGATCACCAAGGGTGCGATGGCCACAATAGGGGTGGCCTGCAGGACCAAGGCATAAGGCCCCAGACTGCGCTCCAGCAGGGGTATACGAGCAAAAATCAAAGCGACCAAAGTTCCAAGCCCGATGGAGATGGCTAAAGCTGTCAGCGCCAATCCCATGGTGACGCCAGCTGCGGGCAACAGCAGGGGTCCGCGCTCAACCAACGCCGCACTAATCGCGCTAGGTGGCGGCAAAATAACGCTTGGGACTTGGAAGAAACGGGTCAGGCCTTCCCACAGGGCGAGCATCAACAAGCCTGCTAGGATGGGGGCGAAGTCTATGCTTTTCATGCCGCCACCAATTGTGCGCTCAATACGCGCCTTGCGGCTGCAGCGGCATGTGCAAAGGTGGGTGAGGTTAAAAAGGCTGGATCGCGCGGCACATTGGGGACCGCAATTTCCGCCATAATGCGTCCAGGTCGAGGGCTTAGAACCAAAATTCGATCGGCCAGATAGACCGCTTCATCGACTGAGTGCGTGACAAACAAGACAGCCAAATGGTGGTCTCGCTTAGCCTCCAGAACCAAGTCGTCCAGCGCGCGCCGCCCCAATTCATCAATGGCCGCAAAGGGTTCGTCGAGCAAAAGGGAAGATGGGTCATTGACCAAAGCACGAGCCAAAGCCACCCGCATCCGCATGCCGCCGGAGAGCGTCCTTGGATAGGCGCTCGAAAAATTCGCCAAGCCCACACGCTTTAGAGCTGTCTGCGCGCGACTGAGCCGCGCATCCTTTTCCACACCAGAGAGCGCCAGCGGCAAGGCAACATTATCTTCCGCCGTCGCCCAATTCATCAAATTAGGCTCTTGAAACACCACCCCGGGAATAGCTGATCCACCCGTCGCATCAGCTTGCACCTTGCCGCTCGCCACGGCTTGTAGGCCGGCGAGGGCAGCCAAGAGCGTGCTCTTGCCGCAGCCTGAGGGCCCTAACAGCACCACGCATTCGCCAGCCCGCACGCTCAGATCGATCGGACCCAGCGCGTCCAAACGACCAAAGCGCACACAGGCCTGCTGCGCGCTCAAACGAATGGGGGGCTCACTCGGCATCAAGATTTCGGAGGCAGAAAGCTGAGGTCGACGCCCGACGCCCAATTGAGGTCCGCTGGATAAACGCCCGCGCCCGTCATAATATCGAAGAAGCTCTTCCAGCGGTCGAGGCTCATGGTGCCAATCTCGCCAGTTGGGGTCTCAACAATACCATAGGACAAGAGTTTCTCGCGGGCCTGAGCCAACAAATCGGCCGTCATGTCGGGATTGTCTTTGGTGATGAGCGCATCGCCGGGGGCAGGATCACCGCGCAAATAGTCTTTCCAGCCCGCAATAGTGGCTTCGACAAAGCCTTTCACCGCCTCAGGATGGGCGGCAATAAAGGCATCCGACACCAAGGTCATGGCAGCATAGCCGGGATAGCCCGAATCGGCGAGCAGATAAACTTGCGGGTCGATCTTGCCTTGGGTCTTCAAGGTATATGGCTCGCTCGTCACATAGCCTTGTTGGATCGAGGTGGGATCGGCCAAGAAGGGTGCGGAGTTAAACGTGTATTTGCGCACCTGATCATCGGTGAAGCCATATTTGGCTTTCAGCCACGGCCAGAACGCATTGATCGACGCATCGGCCAGCATGATGGGCTTACCCTTCATGTCTGCCAGCGACTTAATGTCGTTGCGCGGGTGGGTGATCAGAACTTGCGGGTCCTTTTGGAACGACGCCATCACCGCTTTGGCTTTGGCACCGGCTTGCACCATGCTGAGTACGATTGGCGCATTGGAGCCCAAGCCCATTTCAATGGCATTTGCGGCCAGCAATTGCGGTACGTTCACGCTGGGACCGCCTTGGATCAAGGTCACATCCAAGCCTTTGTCCGCATAAAAGCCCCTTGCCACCGCCTGATAAAAGCCGCCCTGCTCGGCTTGCGCCCGCCAATCCGTGGCAAAGCGAATACGCACGCGGCCGCCCGCCTCCTTAGGCTTTTCGGGGCCGCAGGCTGATAGGGCAAAGGGTGAGGCCAAGCTGGCAGCAAGTAGGGTGCGACGCGAAATCAAGCCAAGTCTCCTATGACGATCTCTCTATCATAGTGCAGCGAGGCGATCTGGCGAGACCTTTTGCGGGAGCAAATGGGGATTACACTGCCTTAAAAGGCGCAGTCGTCCCCGCCGACGATAACTTTGACCGTTTTGACAAGAATGCGGGCTTCCATCGCCAGCGACCAACGCTCAATATAGGCGAGGTCCAGACGGATGCGGCGGCTCATTTTGTCGAGAGTCTCCGTGGGTCCGCGCGCGCCATTGCATTGGGCAAGGCCTGTGATGCCGGGTTTCGCGCGAAACCGATCGCGATACTCTGGCAGAAGTGCGCCGTAATAATGATCATGCGCCACTGCATGCGGACGTGGCCCAACTACAGACATGTCCCCAATCAGGACATTCCACAATTGAGGCAATTCATCCAAGCTCGAGCGTCGCAAGAAAGAGCCGACGCGGGTGATACGGCTGTCGTGGCGGCAGGCCTGCACAATACGATCACCATTTTCCAGCGTCGTCATGGTGCGGAACTTATAGATCGTGAACGTCTTGCCACCGAGACCAGTGCGAAGTTGCGCAAACAAAACCGGACCGGGACTTGTTGCCTTGATCAGAATAGCAATTGTGATCAAAAGAGGCGCTAGAAAAATCAAACCGACGAGGGAGCAGATCACATCAAACAGTCGTTTAAACGCACTGTTTGCTGAATTTGAAAGTTCTTTGGCCGGTACTGGTCTGTACAAACTGATCTGTGCAAGATCGGCATTAAGCCTTGCAGAAATATTGTTCATCTATTGTACCCTTGCCCCAAATTGAGACGCTTGGGGTTTCCCAATGCAAATCGCAGGCCCTAAAATATAATTCATGTGTCCGTGCAGCATGGCATAGCTTTCGAAGGGCACAAGTCTTGTCCACTTGTGTAGAAACGGATGGTGCCCTCGCCGAAACGCCGCTTGAAAGCGATCTTGCGGCGGGTCAATAGGTTAACGATACCTTTCTGTCCACCATAGAAGTCTTTTTAGGTGCGTTACCCGAGACTACACACACGTTTCTGGCTATAAACGGCCGAAACCCTACCCTGAACGCGAGAAGCAAGGCGAACTGAGACATGCAAAGTGATTCGACAGCCAAAGTTCCAGCGACCGTGCTGACTGGTTATCTGGGAGCCGGCAAGACGACTCTCCTGAACCATATTCTAACCGCACCGCACGGAAAGCGGTACGCGGTGATCGTCAATGAGTTTGGTGAGATTGGCATCGATCATGACTTGATCGTCGATGTGGACGAAGAAATCTTTGAGCTGAATAATGGCTGTGTCTGTTGTTCGGTGCGCGGTGACCTCATCCGAATTCTCGGTGCCTTATTCCGCCGTGGGCAGACCTTTGACGGGGTCATTATTGAGACAACGGGGCTCGCAGACCCCGCGCCCGTGGCCCAAACCTTCTTTGCGGATGACGAAATCAAGAACCGCGCCTATTTGGATGCGGTGGTCAGCGTTGTCGACGCTGTCCATATCGCGGGCCAGATTGAACAAAGCCAAGAGGCGGTTGAGCAAATTGCTTTCGCGGATGTCATCGTGCTGAACAAGATGGATGCGGCCACGCCAGAGCAACTCGCTTCTGCCCAAGCGATCATCCAACGCCTCAATCGTGGGGCAAAAGTGGTGAAGACGTCGCGATCCAATGTGGATTTGGACGCAATCCTCGATCTTGGTGCTTTCTCACTCGACCGTGCCATGAGCCTCGACCCGCATTTCCTGCCCAAAGATCACCATCACGAACATTCTGATCACGGGCATGACCATGCGCATGATCATGGGCATGACCATCATCACCACGAGCACGAGCACAGCCATTATGAAGGGATCGACTCGATCGCAATGCGCGTGAGCGCACCCTTGTCGGAGGAATTATTTGATGCCTGGTTGTCCGACCTCGTCGGCACGCGCGGCCTCGATATCTTGCGCCTCAAGGGTGTGCTTCAAATGGGTGACGACCCGAGACGCTATATAATTCATGGCGTCCATATGATGTTGGAGGGCGATTATCAGGGGCCTTGGGCCGCTGATTCGGTTCCAGAAAGCCGATTCGTCTTGATCGGACGGAACCTTGCTGACCCCATTGTACGAGCAGAAATTGAAGCAGGATTCCGCGCCTGCGCGGCTTGATCACCGATAATTGTCAGCGAAACCCCATGATTCTCAGCAGAATCTGGGGTTTGGTACCTCAAGATGGCCTTGACCTTTGGACCCGAAGCGCCATTGCTTGCGGCCATTGCATCCCTCTGGTTACAGATGGATGCGCAACGCTGCCGCTATCCGCCCTGGGTGCGGCGGCCAATGACTAAGGAAACGACAATGAGCAAAAAAGATTTGATCGACGCCGTCGCAGAAGCTGCTGACATCACGAAGGACAAAGCCAACACCGCGATCGACGCGCTGACCGCAGCGATTGTGAAGAGCCTGAAGGCTGGCGGCGAAGTCACCTTGGCCCCCCTCGGCAAATTTAAAGTTTCGAAGCGTGATGCGCGCCAAGGCCGCAATCCTTCGACCGGCGAGACCGTCGAAATCAAAGCAGCGACTGTTGCAAAATTCCAAGCTTCCAAAGCGTTGAAAGATGCATTGAACTAATCGTCTAGCTTGGGGTTGGGTCGATCCATCCGAAGAGGTCCGCCCCTAACAGACAAACAGTCCAACGAAGCCCGACCTGACTTGAGCTGCCCTAGGCCTCCTGTCAGGTTCGGGCCTTTGTTGTATCTGGGCGATACAATGCGCTTATTCCCCGTCCGCTTTTCTTGGATGGGTCATGTGTTCCATGCCCGGCGGGTTTGAGAATGGCACAAAGGCGGCTTGGCCTTGGACTTTTGCCCAATCCTTGAGCGCCCAAACGCCGGTTGGAAAAGCCATCTGATCCCAAGGGATATCTTCATAAGCAAACCAGGCGACCTCGAGGCTTTCGGGACCCGGCGCGAAGCTGTCTTCACTCAAAGTGCCGCGATACATGAAATGGACTTGGCTGATGCGGGGCACCTCATAAATGCCTAGAAGCGCATTGATGGTGACCTTGGCTTGAGCCTCTTCCCAAGCTTCGCGCGCTGCGCCTTCCGCCGTGGTTTCGCGCTCTTCCATAAAGCCCGCCGGCACCGTCCAGAAGCCATGGCGCGGCTCAATCGCGCGCCGACACAAGAGAATTCGTCCCTGCCCGTCATCAATCACGACACCTGCGACAATCTTCGGGTTCACATAGTTGATGAAGCCACAGGTATCGCAGACTTGCCGCATGCGATCCTCTCCGGCGGGTATTTGTAACGAAAAATTGGCTGGCATTCGGTGACTTATTCCTTGAAAGGAGCATGTATAGCTAGTGAGGTGTCGCGCAGTCGTCAAAAATCAATGATAGGACGCTGACGGAGTGAAATGCACCCGCATTTGGGGCTTGAAGGCGAGTAGCGAGATGAGTGATCAAGATCAAGAAGCGACGCCGGTGCACGCAGTATCTAGTTCCGGCGAGTCCCCGGAACCGCAAAGCACACCCGCCACCTCTTTCCCACTGAATGAGTCTCCCAGCCATCTGCTGCATCGGGCGCAACAAGCAGCTGCCGATCTTCATGCGGCTGCCTTGGGGGCCAATGGGCTGACGCAGCGCCAATTCGCCGTCCTAGCTGTTTTAGCGGCACAGGACGGTGTCTCTCAAAGTGAATTGGTGGTGCGCACCGGCATTGATCGGTCGACTTTGGCAGAGATGGTTGCGCGCATGGAGGCCAAAGGGCTAACCCAGCGGACTAAGTCGGTTACGGACAGCCGGGCGAATTCAGTGACCCTGACGGCCAGCGGTCGCGCCATGTTTGAAGAGGCTATGCCAAAGCTGGCGGAAGTTGATGCAGCGGTCTTGACGCGCCTGCCTGCCGGCAAACGGGCAGGCTTTGTGGAACTTCTGACCCGCTTGGCCATGCCGACAGCTGACCTGGATGAGACCAAGGCAGGCGGCAAGAAGAAGAAAGACAAGAAGAAGAAAAAGAAAAAGGAAAAAAAGGCCAAGTAGCGGCTGATTTGCCCCTTCATTTTGGCTATAGACCGGTCAGTCTAGTCTTGATATCAAAGACTTATGTCAGACATCCCTTCAGGGTTTACCCCTCATGCCCGCAAAAGCCCCGTCACCGATCCATGGCAACCCCTTTATGCCCGAACTGATCAAGGTGTTTATGAATTAGGCTTTATGCTCGATACGTGCCATTGTAATGGGCGCGGTTTGTTGCATGGGGGTGTGATTGCCGCGCTTGCAGATAATGCGATGGGCCTCTCTCTTGGCATGGCGCGTTTATCGCGTGGCGAGGCCAAGGAAGGAAGACCACAAGCAGTCTCAGGAATTGTGACGACATCCCTTCATGTCGACTATGTCGACATCGCCCAAATTGGCCAATGGATATCTATTGTGCCCCGCGTGGTCACCGCGTCACGACGAACAGGTCTCATCGATGCATTGATTTATGCTGACGACACACTCATTGCTCGGGCAAATGCCACGTTTAAAGTCCTCATTTCAGAAACATAACCATGACAATCCGCGACATAGAAACACACCTCGCAGCGACCGCTGCCGCATTGGGTTCAAAACAGCGATTGATTGCTGCGGCGCTGTCGCTCTTTCAAGCCAAGGGCTATCACGGGGTGGCCATCTCCGACATTCTCGAAGCGACAGACCTGCCCAAAGGCTCGCTCTACCATCACTTTCCAGGTGGCAAAGAAGAATTGGCGATTGCGGCGGTCGGTTTCATTGCTGACGAAATCGATGCACGTTTGGCGTCAGAGTTTGCCAAGAATAAGCGCGCAGGCGCGGTCTTGTTAGAATTGGCACATGAATGTGTGAGCTGGTTGCGCCGCAGCGATTATACCCAAACCCCGCTTTTGGGACTTTTGGCGGCCAGTCCGGGGGAAAGCGCCCTCACGCAAGCGATTTGTGATGCCCAGAAGCGTTGGCTGGCACGGTTCGAAACGGCTTTGGGTGGCACCGAAGAGGCCCATGATAAGGCGTGCCTTGCGCTGGCCAGTTTAGAGGGCGGCATTAGCCTTGCCCGCATGGCGCGCTCGAGTGATCTCTTGATTCGGTCGGTGACTTTGGCCGCGCTCCACATCAATCAACGCTGATGCGAGCGCGGCTATTTGCGTTCAGCCTGCCTCGGAGGCCTGAAGGGCAGCTTCACTTTGGCGCTCAATCTGGCTGGCCAAGCCTTGCATGATGGTGCGGTTGATGTCGATCAACGGCTCAACATCTTCGCCCTTCTGCATCACTTCACTGGAATAGCGGCCAACCCAAAGGCTCAGCGAGATGATGGAAGCGCGCAGGTTTTCTGGCAGCGCATTGTCGGGGTTCGCACAATCTGCCGCCATAAACGACCAGACACGCCGGTTCCAATCCAGCGCGTCCATACGACGGGAGATTTCGTGTCTCGGCAGATCTTGAATATCCATTAGCGCGCGGGTGACTTGCCCGAACAGCCGATACTCAATCTCACGCGGCGTTTCGACTCGTTGTTGCGCCTTCTGATACGCTCTGAGCGACATGCTCAATCCCCTCCATATTCAGCCGTTCGGCTTCATAATCCATGAGTTTCCGGCATCTGGACAATGCCTTGTAATACTCACCCGTCATCACTTCGCGGGAAACGTTCACGCATTCTTCCAGAATAGCGGGAACGCGAACCACGCTCATGAACTCCGTCATGCGCAGCGCGAATTCATTATATTGGTCAGGAGATTCCTGACCCTGCAGATACATCAGCATGATCGGCAGATAGATGCGACGGACTGGCGTGTTCGCCTCTTCCAATTGCATGATATCTTTTTCGCGCAGGACCGACGCCTTGTTTTGTAGCAAAAGTGTGGTTCGACGATCTCCGTTTTGAACAACGGCACCATTCAGCACGATTTTTTCGTTCGGCTTCAGGGATAGTTTCAGCGGCATTTCAAGCTCCTGCGTGCCTTAGGCGCTGAGGGGATAACGTCGGTATGACGCAATCCTACAACGCAATTTCCTCAGACAAGATAAACAAACGTGGTTAACGAATGCCTTCACGTGCTGAGGCATGGTGCGAGTCACGAATTTGTGAGCTAGAACCCACGTCATCGCTTGACCGCCCTTGGCGTGGCGGGCAACCAAGACATATGAGCGCGGCTGTTGTGCGGCGTGGGGAGATCGAGAATTGGCGGATTGGTTTGCATGGATGGCGACAGCGGATGGCTGGGCCTCATTGGCGACATTAACCCTGTTGGAAATCGTCCTCGGCATCGACAATGTGATCTTCATCTCAATTGCCGCGTCGAAACTTCCGAAAGAACAGCAAGCGACCGCGCGGCGCATGGGCTTGGCGCTGGCCCTCATCCTCCGCATTATTCTCCTATCCATGTTGGTCTGGCTGGCGGGGCTGACCAAACCGCTCTTTGCCTTGATGGGTCATAGTTTTTCGGCACGCGACTTAATCCTGATCGCCGGCGGCGGCTATCTTCTGTATAAAGCCACCCTGGAAATCGACGAGATTGTCCGATCGAAGACGGTTGAAGACCATGCCGGTCCAAAAACCAAATCGACGAAACTCATGGTCGTTGTCGCCCAAATTGCGGTGATCGACGTGATCTTCGCGATTGATTCGATTGTCACCGCGATTGGCATGTCCAACAATCTCGCCATCATGGTCACTGCAGTCATCATCGCCATCGCGGTCATGATGTTTGCCAGCGAGGCCGTTTCTGCCTTTATCGATAAATATGAGACGACCAAGATGCTGGCGCTGGCTTTCCTCTTGATTGTCGGCATGGTCTTGGTAGCCGATGGTTTTGGGCAACATATTGAGCGCACCTATCTCTATGCCGCCATTGCCTTTTCCGTCATGGTCGAGGCCCTCAATATCGCCGTCAAACGCAAGAATGAACGCGAAGGCCAGGACGGCGAAGGGATTTAGGTGCTTAGCCTCAGAAGCCTTCACATGTAACACCCAGTGTGATATGTAAGGACAATAATTGGGCTGGCGCGCAATGCGAATTTATAAGAACGCTTGGTTTGCAAAATTCGCACTCAAAGAAAACATTCTCGACGGTGCGCTGTGTAATGCCGTCGCTCGCGCTCAGAACGGTCAAATTGACGCTGATTTAGGCGGCGGCTTGCTGAAGCAGCGGATTACGCGCGAGGGCTTTGGCAAGTCAGGGGGGTTTCGAACTCTCTTATTCTTCCGATCAGGTGACCGCGCTGTTTTTGCTTTCGGTTTTGCAAAAAGCGACAAGTCAAACTTGACCAAGTCAGAATTGAAAGAGTTCAAGAAAGCGGCCAGACTTGTTTTGGCGTTTTCACAAGTTGAGATCGATGCTTTGGTGGAAACCAAGCAATGGATGGAGGTTCGATATGACAGCGAAAACCTATAAAAGCGAGGCTTTAGCGTCCATCCATCAAATGATGGAAGGTGCTCACGAGGTTGGTGCGATCGATAAAAAAACAATGCAGGAGTTTGATGACAGTTGCCTGACTGACGCCCCGCTCTTACGCCCCGATGAGATAAAGGCATTGCGTGAAAGCGAAGCGGTCTCGCAACCCGTATTTGCACGCTACCTCAACGTCTCGAAAAACCTTGTTTCGGACTGGGAGCGCGGCGTCAAAAAGCCGGGCGGACCGGCTTTGCGGCTGCTCTCCATTGTCAGTCGCAAAGGGCTTGCGGGGATTGTTTAAGGGGGCTAGTTCGTCCGAATATTGTAAGCATTACTTTCTGGAAACTGCAGCCCATGTGCGCCACAAACCTCGCCGTTCCAATTTTGATGCTGGCCTTTTTCTCTTTTCTTTTATGGTCTTTGAGGGACTCCTGGGTTGCTTGGGGACTGCTCCTTCCGTTTATCGTTCCTTTGGCTGTCTTCACGGCACACTTCTTTAGTGAAGGCTGTTACGGGGAAGGCGGCATCACATCCATGGTTCTCGCCTTCAATTCTTTTTGGGCGACAGTTGCCTTCAGTGTGTTGTTATCGGTGCTTATGGCTTTCAGAAACCGGCAGGAAAGAGAGTAAGGCTGGCGCGCTTTTGCTTGAATGTAAGCGCTAGTGGGAGCAGACGCACAGCCGACAGCGACCCCACTACATCGCAATAGCGGGGCCATCGCTACAAAATTGTGATCATGGGCTTTGGCCAACGGCGTGGCGGGGGTAGCGGCGGTGGCCTTGATCGGCTTTTTTGCATGATTTGAAACGCAATTGCGTCAAACACGCTGGTGGGTTCTGTGCCGCAGCCGCGCATCACGCGGCGGTTTTGATCGGGGGCCATCAACAGGCCATGATGGCGCCGCGCCAAGCTGAAAGCCAAGCGCCGCGCTTTTACAACTGGGTCATTAATGATGGTTTGAAGATAATCCAGCTGCCGCCACCAATGGCCAATGGGCACTGTAACGGGTGGCAATGCGGCGGCATGTGGGGACAGGTCTGACGTGCGGGGCGCGCCAAATTGTTGCTTAAAGTCAAACATGCGGCTCTTCTGAGGGGCGGGAAAGATTCGCAGAAACGGCCTTTTGGCGCACACTTTCCGCTCTTTTGCGCGTGCCAGATTTTCAGTCTGTACTTCGGCGACCAGATCAGGCTCAATATCCAGCGCCATCAAAATCAAGATACGTCGTAAGAAAGCTTCCAGCGCCCGAACCCCGCTGCGCAGGCGCGCCGCCACCGCCTTTCGCACAAACGCCGGCCTGCCCAGTAACTCGCTTACCCCGAGCACCCGGTCGCGGAGGTTTGAAGCTTGAGACAGCGCAAAGGTAAAGGGGGCCAGAGAGAACGACATCGCCGGATTTTCGAGGACGTTAACAGGGGGTGGGATAGATGGGGGTTTGTCCTGCACCAAACGAAAGCCCCTCGCGCGATTAGGAAGTGGCGGAGTATATGAGGTCTTGGAACGGTTTTGGTGACCTCAACGGCGCACCAAAGCCAGCACCTATCACCGAGGGGCCCCTGATTGCCACAAAAGGCGGTAACGATTGGCCGTCGCGGCGGTCGGCCGGGACAGAAAATCGGACAGCCAACCTTGAGAAATGTCCCCGCTTACAACCGCCGCTTAATGGCCCACTTTTGAGCGCTTCTGTCTGCAAACATTAAGCGTGAATTTTGTCCTGCGGTCTGCTTTGCGCCAGGGGGTTGCCGGATAGGGCGGGTTCGGGGCTTCTCGAAAGCGGACTTATTGCGGGTGACCCACCCCCCCTTTGATTTCGGTCTGGAGCTTTTGCGATCACTGAGTCGGGAGGGTCCCACTTGGACGGAGTCTGCTTTCCTTCGCACTCAGTCAACGCTAAGGCCTAAATTGTTAGGCTAGGGTAAAAATCAGTTAAAGGTGTGTAACTTGGTTACGCCAGCCAGGTTGCCAATGATAAGACTTATATAATCGCCGCTTGGCTTCCTATTCGCTTTCATGGGCAAAACTATACGAAACTCATTCTGATGAGCATATTCAGGGGGCTTGATCAAAACAACTCGGTCCGGAAATGCCCAATCTACTCCCGGTATCTGATCCAGCGGGCGATAGACCGTGGGACCCATATGTGCGCGTTCGTAATCTATATTCGATGCCGCCGATGCTCTTGTTCGTAAGCGCCGTAAGATTGTTTCCGAGTCATTGATTTCAACACAGTAACGGCCAAAGTCTATTGCACGATTTTCAGAACACTCGAGACTGGCACAGAAAACAAACATACCCTCGGCGGGGGCGGTTAAACGGCTACCCGTAATGGTCTGACCGTCATCGATCACTGTTATCGCAAATCCCTTCTCTGGGGCATAGTGTAAAGTCCCATCCAACGGGTCGCCTCTTGTGCCGCCATCTTCGATACTGCGATAGTAGTTTAGTGATCCGAAGCGTATTTGGCCTTGCCTCATGAACGCCAGCGCGTGAGCCTCTTTTGTGAAATACTTGAATATCTGCATTAGGATTTAATCTTGTCCTCACGACCATAACTCGGGAAATACGCTCGGCGCCAATGTAATCTGATTCTTAATTTAAGGGTGAATTTCGATAATACCAAATTTTAGGGTGTAACACTCGCTACTTACACATTTTTAGGTCCGTGATCTCTTGTTGATACTCTTCGAGAGTTTTTGACATTCCAACTTCTTTGCGCCGCTGGTTGATCTCGTTTGGGTCTCTTACGGGCGGGAAAATCGGCTCCCCATTTACGCAGTTTACTTGACTGCCAAACTCTTGTGGCTCCCCTCGAACAACGGCAACTCTGTCGGCGAATAGGGCGTATTGCTGCTTGCTGAGAAGCCCGCTTTCTGCAGCAGCCTTGATTTCCGGAACAAGATCAAGAACTTTTGAAATATCGCCATGTTGCAGGATTATGAACGCCGCGCGATGCCCGGCGGGGTCAAGTTCATTCGAATTGAACCAACGGCCCATTGGTTTTAACTCCATAAGCTCTTCGAAATTTTGCTGACCTCTGTTGCCCATTAATACCAACAACCGACCCTTCAGCGCCTCTTCGTCCTTCGTCAGGGTCCCCTTGTTCTGAAGCGAAGCAAGCAGGCTCCTATTTTTTTGGTCAAGTTCGGCGGCTTTTGAAATATTGCTAAGGTTCAAAGTCGTTAAGTCTGCATATCGCTGCTCCAATTCTTGTACCGATTGAACACTCGCCACATTTGATGGCTGCTTTTCTGACTGCGTGCGAGATTCTTGAGAAGGCGGTGGTGCCACCCCGCAACCAACTAAGGTTGGAATCAACAGCAAACGAACAAGTAGCAGCTTGAGTGGATTTGCCCGTAACAAAATCTCGATCCTTTTTTGCGTTACTAATCTGCTTAACTCAATTGCTCCCATTCTTCTGGCAGGGCGTCAAATGAAACATTGTAGCCTTAAGGAGTACGACTTGCCTGCGCCGGGTTCAGGCCCTGTACTCCCGGAATTTTCTCACTTTTTAACGGCAGTTTTCCCGCACCTCACACCCAAAACCAGACCTTCTCCTTTCGGCCAAAAGTCGCCGTTGTATGACGGTCCGCATTAAACCTGATCGCCATTGGTGTCGCCGTTTCTCGCTTCGGACAGCCTTTGCCGCAGGCCCTGCCTAGGCAAAGGCTGTGCTCAAGTGTGGGCGCGCAAGATGGGGCGTCAAGGGGCGCGCTTCGCGCGTCGACGAAGTCGATTTCACCCCTTGACACCCCAGCTTGCGCAATAAGAATTGTCGGATGGCTTCAAGGCAAGCGAAGCGACGCATTGAACCGTTCCGAGTCATTTGGCTAAGGCCACACCTAAACGTTCTCAGGAATTGCTTGACCATGGTGCATTCCATAAATGGAGTGCTCACCACGGGCGACGCGAATTACTTGAGTCTGAAGACAGACGCCCCTTCCAAATCTAGCCAGTTTATGCTATCAACTTGGCCAGATTGGGAGCGCTCCATCGTGCAAGTCAATATATTGGAAGCCAAGAACCGCTTGTCTGAGCTCGTGAAGTCGGCTCAGGCAGGCGAAGAGGTCATTATTGCCAATCGCGGGCAGCCTGTTGTGCGTCTATCGCCCATTGAGGTAGGGGACACCGAAGCGGTGCCGGTGAACAGCGGTGCGGCCCTGTCAGCTTGGTTACAAGCGCGCCCTGTGCGGGGGCCGATGCTGAAGGATGAGGAGATTGAGGCCTATGTCCAACGAAATCGTGATGCATGGGACTAATTTATCTCGATAGCTGCATCTGCGTCTATGCAATTGAGTCTGCATCGCGGTTTCACGGCAATGTTATCAAGGCACTGGCAAGCCAACCAGAAGCGCAATTTGCGGTCTCGCACCTGGTCATGGCCGAGTGTTTGGTTGGCCCGCTCAAAAGCGGGAATAGCTTTGTCGTTCAAGACTATGAAGCCTTATTCAAACGCGTGGCAATCCTTGATTTAAATGAAGCGGTCTTTCGCCAAGCGGCGCACATCCGCTCGCAAGGAAATTTGAAAATGCCCGATGCGTTGCATTTAGCATGCGCCCAATTCCATGGCTGTTCAGCCCTTTGGACAAATGATGAGCGCTTGGCCGAGGCCAGTGGCGGCTTGGCGGAATCGATTGTCGGGGTTCAAGCCAAAGGTTAGTCACGGGGCAAGTCGTCTTTACGGCCTCGGACTGCCCAAACCCCCTGCAACTCCCTGCCTCCCCAATGTTGCGAATGCGCCTACCGCATGCTAGACGCCACGCATCACAAAGCAGCTTCGAGACCTATGGTATCGAATCGCCTGATTTTGTTCCTTTAATCTAATGTGCACGCCCTCGCTCAGTCTGGTAGCTTTGGCGTGTCTTACACGTGAGTAGACCCTTTGAGTGGATCAAATCGCAGCGCCATCAGTGAAGCAGCCCAGCGCTATGGCGCGGCGCTGTTCGACCTGGCGACTGAATCCAAGAAGGTTGCTGCTGTGGAGCAAGACGCCAAGGCGCTCTTGGCCGCTTGGCAGACCAGCGCGGACCTGCGCGCGGCCTTGACCAGCCCGCTGTTCCCTGTGGAGCAAAAGGCAGCAGCACTTGGTGCCATCGCCAAAAAGATGAAGGCAAACGCCATCACGCAAAACTTTCTCGGCCTTGCAGCCCAAAACCGTCGTTCGGCGGACTTGGGCGGCATGCTGGCGGCATTCTTGAGCTTAGCAGCTCAGGCACGTGGCGCCGTTCTGGCCGAAGTCTCGACTGCAGAGCCCTTGAGTGAAGAACAACTCAAGAGCCTGACTGAAGCACTCGGCCGGGCCTTTAAGGCACCGGTTGATGTAGAAACCACGCTAAAGCCTGAACTTCTTGGCGGCCTCGTCGTCAAGGTTGGTTCCAGGCTGTTCGACGATTCTGTCAAATCTAAACTCGACGCACTCAAAATTGCGATGAAGGGGGCCTGAGGCATGGACATCCGCGCCGCAGAAATTTCCGCGATCCTGAAGGATCAAATCAAAAACTTCGGCGCTGAGGCAGCTGTTGCTGACGTCGGCACCGTCTTGTCCGTTGGTGACGGTATCGCCCGGGTCTATGGCCTCGACAGCGTCCAAGCGGGCGAAATGGTTGAGTTCCCAGGCGGCATCAAAGGCATGGCCTTGAACCTCGAGCGCGACAATGTCGGCGTCGTGATCTTCGGTGAAGACCGTGGGATCAAGGAAGGCGACACTGTTAAGCGTCTTGGCGAAATCGTGTCCGTTCCCGTCGGCAAAGGTTTGCTCGGTCGCGTGCTGAACCCATTGGGTGAACCCATCGACGGCAAAGGCCCACTGGTTGATATCGAAGCCGAGCGCAAGCAGGTGGACGTGAAAGCCCCCGGCATTATCCCTCGTAAGTCGGTGCATGAGCCGATGCAGACCGGGATTAAGTCGATCGACGCGCTGATCCCAATCGGCCGCGGCCAACGCGAATTGATCATTGGCGACCGTCAAACCGGCAAGACCGCCATCGCCATCGACGCGATCCTGTATCAGCGCGAAGCCCATGACAACAACGCACCAGAAAGCCAAAAGCTTTATTGCGTCTATGTCGTGATCGGCCAAAAGCGTTCGACCGTTGCCCAGTTGGTGAAAACCCTCGAAGAATCTGGTGCTTTGAAGTACTCGATCATCGTGGCCGCAACCGCTTCTGAGCCTGCACCGCTGCAGTTCTTGGCACCGTTCTCGGCTTGCGCCATGGGCGAATATTTCCGCGACAACGGCATGCATGCTTTGATGATCTATGACGATTTGTCCAAGCAAGCTGTGGCCTATCGCCAAATGTCCTTGTTGCTGCGTCGTCCACCAGGCCGTGAAGCCTATCCAGGTGACGTGTTCTATCTGCACTCGCGCTTGCTCGAGCGCGCTGCAAAGCTGAACGAAGACAATGGTTCTGGTTCGCTGACGGCTCTGCCAATCATCGAAACCCAAGCCAACGACGTGTCGGCCTATATCCCAACCAACGTGATCTCGATCACCGACGGCCAGATCTTCTTGGAAACCGACTTGTTCTATCAAGGCGTGCGTCCAGCTGTGAACGTCGGTCTGTCGGTGTCGCGCGTGGGTTCGTCGGCTCAAGTTAAGGCGATGAAGCAAGTGGCCGGTCCGATTAAGGGTGAATTGGCCCAGTATCGTGAAATGGCCGCCTTTGCGAAGTTCGGTTCGGACTTGGACGCTTCGACCCAGCGCTTGCTGGCTCGTGGTGCCCGCTTGACCGAAATGTTGAAGCAAGACCAGTTCGCGCCAGTGGCCGTCGAAGATCAGGTCGTCCTGATCTATGCCGGTACCAAGGGCTATTTGGACAGCGTCGCCGTCAGCGACATCAAGCGCTATGAGGCCGAATTGAAGGCTGCTTTGCGCGGGAAGTACAAAGACCTGTCTGACGCGATCAAGACCAAGCTGGACATCAAGGCCGACAACATTGAAGCGCGCATCAAAGAAGCGCTTGATGATTTCGCCAAGACGTTTGCTTAAGAGCGGGGCTGAGGGAACCAATCCATGGCCAGCTTAAAGGACTTTCGCACGCGTATCGCTTCGGTGAAGTCGACGCAGAAGATCACCAAAGCCATGCAAATGGTGGCGGCGGCAAAGCTGAAGCGTGCGCAAGAGGCAGCCGAAGCGGCGCGCCCCTATAGTGAAAAAGTCGCCGGGACCGTGGCCAATTTGGCAACGTCGGTGCAGGGCTCTGATGCGGCTCCCAAGCTGCTGCGTGGCTCTGGCAATGACCAAGTCCATTTGGTGGTGGTTGCCACCTCAGAGCGCGGCCTGTGCGGCGGGTTCAACACCAATATCGTCAAGAAGTCGCGTGAACTGATTGTCAGCCTGCAAGCGCAGGGCAAAACGGTCAAAATCTTGACCGTGGGCAAAAAGGGTCGCGATCAACTAAAGCGTCTCTATGCGTCTTTGTCGGTTGGCCATATTGAATTTGCCGGCGTACGCACCTTGGGTGCGGCCCAAAGCGCACAAGTCAGCCACAAATTGGTTGAGATGTTCGACGCCGGTGAGTTTGACGTCGCGCATCTGGTGTTCTCGCGCTTTAAGTCGGTCATCAGCCAAATCGCCACGGTACAACAATTGATCCCGGTTGTTGCCCCAGAAGGCGTTGCAACGTCCGATACGGGCGGTGGCGTCTATACCTATGAGCCAGGCGAAGAAGCGATTCTGGAAGCTTTGCTGCCACGCTATCTCGACAGCCAGATTTTGGGCGCTTTGCTGGAAAATGCTGCTGGTTTCTACGGGGCCCAAATGGGTGCTATGGATAACGCAACCCGCAACGCAGGCGACCTGATCAAGAAACTGACCTTGCAAATGAACCGCAAGCGTCAGGCCATGATTACCACCGAATTGACAGAAATTATCGCGGGTGCGCAGGCGGTGTAAACTATGATATAAGGGGTCGCTGGAGATCTGAGATGACCGATAATGTTGAGAGCCTAATCCTTGAACATCTGAGACATATCAGAAGTAAGATGGACGCAGTCAGTCTCGACATGTCAGACATCAAGTCCCGTGTGTCCTCTTTGGAAGAAACGCAAGGCCAACTTCTCGTCATGATGGGTGGCCTTGGAAAACGAATGGACCGGTTTGACGAGCGGCTTGGTCGCATCGAAAGACGGTTAGACTTAGAGAACGCGTAAGCGGCTCAAAACAGAGACTTTTAGAACGGGACACGACACTATGAGCATCCATGTTAAAGGCAAGATCGCCCAAGTAATTGGCGCCGTTGTCGACGTTGAGTTTGATGGCGAACTGCCAAGCATCCTCAACGCCTTGGAAACCAGCAACAATGGCAAGCGCCTTGTGTTGGAAGTCGCCCAGCATCTGGGTGAAAAGACCGTGCGCACCATCGCGATGGACGCGACCGAGGGCTTGGTTCGTGGCCAAGAAGTCACCGACACCGGCAACCCCATCATGGTGCCAGTTGGTCCTGCCACTTTGGGCCGCATCATCAACGTGATTGGTGAGCCGATCGACGAAGCCGGTCCAATCGTTTCGGCCCAAGGCAAGCGCTCGATCCACCAAGCAGCTCCTGCTTTTGTCGACCAAAAGCCAGCGCCAGAAGTTTTGGCCACCGGCATTAAGGTCGTGGACTTGCTCTGCCCTTACGCCAAGGGTGGTAAGATTGGTCTGTTCGGCGGTGCCGGCGTGGGCAAAACCGTTCTGATCCAAGAGCTGATCAACAACATCGCAAAGGCCTATGGTGGTTATTCGGTGTTGGCCGGTGTGGGCGAACGTACCCGCGAAGGTAACGACCTCTATTATGAAATGATCGAATCCAAAGTGAACGTCGACCCGAAGGAGAACAATGGTTCTTCGGAAGGTTCGCGTTGTACCTTGGTCTATGGTCAGATGAACGAGCCCCCAGGTGCGCGTGCACGCGTGGCTTTGACGGGCCTTGCCCAGTGCGAATATTTCCGCGATGAAGAAGGTAAAGACGTGTTGTTCTTCGTGGACAACATCTTCCGCTTCACCCAAGCTGGTTCGGAAGTGTCGGCACTTCTGGGTCGTATTCCTTCGGCCGTGGGCTATCAGCCAACCTTGGCGACCGACATGGGTGGCTTGCAAGAGCGTATTACGTCAACGGTAAAGGGCTCCATCACCTCGGTTCAGGCCATCTACGTGCCAGCCGACGACTTGACCGACCCTGCACCAGCCGCCTCGTTCGCCCACTTGGACGCAACGACCGTGTTGAACCGCTCGATCGCTGAAAAAGGTATCTACCCCGCTGTGGACCCGCTGGACTCCACCTCGCGGATTCTTGAGCCACGCATCGTAGGTGAAGATCACTATCAAACCGCCCGTCGCGTACAAGAAATCCTGCAGCAATACAAAGCGCTGCAAGACATCATCGCGATCTTGGGCATGGACGAATTGTCGGAAGACGACAAGTTGGTCGTGTCGCGCGCCCGTAAGGTGGAGCGCTTCTTGTCGCAGCCGTTCCACGTGGCAGAAGTGTTCACCGGTTCGCCCGGTAAGCTCGTGTCGCTGGAAGACACCATCCGCGGCTTCAAGGGCCTCGTGAACGGTGACTATGACCACTTGCCAGAGCAAGCCTTCTACATGGTCGGCAATATCGACGAAGCCATTGCTAAGGCTCAAAAGATGGCTGCTGAAGCCGCCTAAGCGCTGCTCGCATGCAACAAAAATAAGGCCCCGTAGCGATGCTGCGGGGCCTTTTAGTTTTAGGACTTTGGAGGCTGTCCTAAATCAGGGCGAGACTGGGCCAACTTGGCTCACCATGGCTTTCCACGCGCCATCGCGGTTTTGTTTCCAGACATCGAAGAAGGACAACACGGTGACCTTCCCGTCTTTTGCCGTCTCCGTCCAAACGCCTTGGGCAAAGGCATAGCCGCCATCAACCTTCACGGTGACATCGCTGATTTTGACAGAGGCTGGGCGCTTTTTGGGATCGGCCGTACTGGCCAATAAATCCGCTTTGGTTTCGGGCTTCGCTTTCCCGTAGCTGATATAGCTGTCATCGAGGAGCGCGCCCAATCCGGCGGCATTGCCGGCGGCGGCTGTGTCCGCCCAAACCTGCTCAAACTTCTTGATCTCAGCCACAATCGTCGCGGTTTCGTCGATCGCGGGCGTGTAGCAGAACATTTGTTGGGCTGTGACGGTGGAATTGGCGTCAAATTGCGCCACAAAAGCTTTCCATGCGGAGTCATTGGTGTCGGCTCGACCACTCGGTGGATTCACATGCGCGGTAGAGACCCGCTTGTCTGAGAAAGACCAAGTTCCGGTTGCCGTGTCGCGAACCATGGCGCGGCCGACCAATTGCACGTTCCGCGTGATGCCTTTGTCGCGATAATATTTCTGGTTGGCCACCGCAGCGGCATTAAAGCCATCAAAGCTGCCAGCCGGTGTGAGCTCATTGAAGCGCACCGTAACAATCTCGCCCTTAGCGCATAAAGCATCCGCTGTAGGGGCCGATTGGGCCATCGCAGAGCCTGCAGCCGCCATTGCGCCTAGCCCGATCATAAATTCCTTGAACATCGTTCGATTGCTCCCTTTCAATCCATGAGCACGCTGAGCTCCGGTCAACATAACAGGGCGCGCTCATGACGCGTGAGTAACAAGAAACAGCGACCGTCTGCACGGAACATTTTTGATCACGCTGAGGTGAGGTTTCGACTGTTGCGTAGTGTCTCAGTTTGAAATTTAGAAAACTGCGTTTGCCGGGGGCTTAATGTTTTCCCATCGCTCGGAAATTGCCACGCAAGCAGCTTGCATGTTTTTAAAGCGAGTTACGCTATCGGATGGGGCCGGATGTGCCCTGCCAGAGAACATATCAATCGTCAGGCAAATTTTAGACTCTGGGGCTGCGTCAACCTCAACCGCAGTTTCACCTAGATAGCTTAATAGCAAAGCCGACTGCCAATTGCCTATCTCAGGCTTCAAGGGCTTTCCCTTGGCATATCGAAAAGCTGCTGCCCCAAGTTTTATCTTGTTGGCTTTTGTTACCCGTCGTAGGCGGAACTGAATGTCAATTCCAACCTTAACACCGCCAATATCCATCCTTTGATATTGACCGGGATCAATAAATTCGGCGTCCGATGGAACTTCAACCAAATGGGCAACTGTGGCAAACTGATCAATATAATCAGCGTTATGGTCGGCTACGTCTCGATCAAAATCTGAGTCTGCCATTTGGTTGCGCAGTCTTTGTGCCTCAGATGCAAGGTCTGTGATCAGGGGATTCTCTGATCGGAAAAACCTTGATATAGCCATTTTCGCAGCGTCATGTTGCACCACTCTTGCGATCGCTTGGTATTTGCAAGCTGTTAAAATTGTGCGCCGACCCATTTCGGTTGCCGCCATATAATCAGCCAAGTATCGAGATGAAATTGACGGAACCTTTACCAATCGATGAGTCTTCTTAGGGTCTGACATTGCTTCGAAACTCCAGAGGGTTAAAATGGATCAGCTTTACCTTAGCGTAGAATTAGGCGAAAATCGAACTCTTTGTCTTGCGCCTCTATCAGATCGCAAGCTGGCCATGTCCGGGCAAGAAATCGATGATCCGAGTGGCTACTTTTTATATGAAAAAGTAGGGGATGGCGATTTTGCCACGATAGAGATTTTGGCTCGCATTGTGTCTGATGTTGCAGTGTCCCGCCTTCAGGCACAGTTCAACTTGGCTTAGACCATGGCCTTCTTGTACGGCCCGCGCTTGGCTGGCTTAGCCGATCTAGCTTCAATCACGTTTGCCACATCCTCTAAAGACCACAAACGATCTGTGACACCTGCGGCCATAGCCGGGGTTACGCGCAATGTTTTGTGGATGTGGCAAAAATTATAATGGACAAAATACAGCGCCAAGGCGTGCATATGATTGTCCAGCTTCTTTGAGAAGGCATTAGTCAACCGTGTAAACCGACGCATAGACATGCGCATGGTGAGATTTTGGCGCTCAACATAAGAAGTGCTAACGTGCTCAATGTCTGGATTGCCTTCGATCTTCTCTTTACGAGCGCCAATGCAATCAGCGGGGCTGTAGCGGCCTTTTGGTCCGGCAGTTTCCCCATACAACTTCACAAGCATGGCGTAGTCCACGTCGCCGCCAAATGCGCCCTCTACAGCTTCCAAATAAGCCTTGTGGCCGTCTGTGGTAAGTTGAACCCGGTTGGCCAAGCGGTCGCGCAGATCATCCATAAGGGTAATTGCCGACTGGCTAGAGCGGTCGCCACAGAACCAAGAGACAATCATTTTGGTATCTGCATCCAAAGCTGTCCATGTCCAGACGTCACCAGCTTCTTCCGGTGCATCCTTTGCGGTCGCAACGTTCTTTTGTTTTGCGCAGCAGAACGACCAGATTTCATCGCACTGGATACGGCTAGCTTTCACATTGCGGACGTTCTCATCGTGAATAGCCGCACAAGCCTCCCCAGCGTCTTCAAGTAGCTTTGTGACGGTGTTGATTGAGACGTCCACCACGCGCGAGATTGAGCGCATTGAAGAACCTTCGCAAAGCATGGCGAGAATTTGGGTGCGTTTGGCGAGAGACAGCTTGTTCATGCATCCGTTCTAACTGAACAGAATTTATTTAGCAAGCATTTTGTTCATTTTAATCTCGCTTTGATCCGCCTTCCGGAAACAGATACTTGCCAACCAAGTAGGCAAATCCGAAAACAGAAAGCGTCAAAGAACCAACTACTAAGCTAAAGGCTACTTCGGGCAAATCAAAACCAAACCAATCAGGAGTGGCCTGCAACGTTATAATTGCTATCAAGAACCAAACCCATACCCAAGCAACCTTATACGCAAATTTTGCAAATCTACGCTTTTCCTTGATGTCGCTTTCATAATCTTCGTTTGCTAATAGCTTCCGCCTAACTTCAGGATCAGGCCACCGTCTAGGTTCATAAATATCTGGCTCAGAATATGCTATCTCTTCCTCAAGTCCGCTTGGCGTGAGGTCTAATTCAAGTCGATCAGAGTGGTCTTCAGCTTTCAACTAAGCCCTCTTCATGAGCCAACTTCCTGAAATATTCACGCATGACGTCATCCGGAATTTGCAAGTTAAAAGGCACTTTAAAGTTATGCCTAACAGCCATCGTGTGCCAAGGCGTTCCAATTGCGTGCGTCATATCAGAGAGCCTAACAGCTGAAATCTGACCATACTTGCCCCATATCCAGTCAACCAACTTCGAAATGTCGTCGTTTCCAGGGTTGATTACTGGATCGGTAAATGGCGTGGCCTTTATAAGGCCACGGACAGGGTTGTTTCCACGGCCTGAAAGCGCGCTGTAGAGCGAGTGATAGACGGGGCCGTACCGCCAAACCTCTGGTGCCTCCTCAAGAAGGCGAGACTCTTTAAACCCTGCATTCCAGCCATCAGCAAAAAAGACCAACTTCTGCAGCTTCATGTGAGTTAAAGCATTTTCCTTGCCGAAACGATCAAGAAACAAATTAGCTAAGTCAATTGCATTCATCTCCATCTCCCTTCTGCAGCTTTGCGGGCAATTTCAGAACGTTGCTCAGGGGAAAGCACAGCTGCCCGCGCAGCCGCGCCAGCCTTGCCTGAGCGAACCTTTCCACTCTTGATCGTGTCTACGTCATCTCCGGTCGCTATACGCCCGACCATGACAGCGCAGCCGATTGCGTCGGCTGGACGTCTTTGTCCTTGTGGTCCCTTTGGCATATAACAATTCCTTTAACTGTTAGAATCGAATTATACATCCATCCTCAGACAAATGCTACTGGGTTCTTGACAATGCCGACAAACGGAGTCCGTGAGTCACCGCATTCCCGAATCATAATTGTGGATTGTGTTCAATTTACGCAACCAGCATAATCTGAGATTAAATTTCAAACTGAGACACTACCGACTGTTGCAGTGCTTTGCATGCTGGGCGCTCAAATGCTAAACGCACCGCAACAATCCTTTCCCGCAATGAGCGAGCATAACCATGGCCACCACCGGCAAACTTCACTTTTCTTTGGTCTCCCCTGAGCGTGCCCTGTATTCGGGTGAAGTCGATCAGGTGGTGGTTCCCGGTGTGGATGGGCAGTTCGGCGTCTTGAGCCAGCATGCCCCGTTCATGACGGTCATTCAGCAAGGCGCAATCCGCATTCTCGATGGCGCGAGCGAACGCAAGATTTTCGTCGGCGGTGGCTTTGCCGACGTGACGCCACAAGGCCTAACCATTCTGGCAGAAGACGCCGTGGACTTGGCAAACCTGGACGCAGCTGGCCTCGAGAAGGACTTGCAAAACGCCCGTGAAGACGCGCGCGATGCCAAGGATGCCGACCAGAAGGCCGCAGCTGAGCGTAAGGTTGCCCGCCTCGAAGCCATCCGCGCCGCGGCTTAAGCTAGATCTAGATTATTTCAAAACCTCGTCAGTCCCTTCGGGACAGCCTCTCTGCGAGCGGGGTATTGGCGCATGCCTGTGGCGTCACAGGCGGTGAAGTGGCAATCCCCCCGCCACAGAAGCGGCAGGGGGAGAATCTCGCTTACTTTACTGGCCACCCTCGCCGCGGCGGCTCTTGAAGTAGCGGAAGAAGTCGCTGTCGGGTGTGGTCACAATCGTCGTGCCCGCTGGCAGTGCCTTCTCATAGGCCTGCATCGAGCGATAGAAGGCCGCAAAGTCTGGGTCTTGATTATAGCTGTCGGCGATAATCTTGGCCCGTTCGCGATCTGCACCACCACGAATCTCTTGCGCTTGACGATCACCCGCCGCGCGAACGCTGGCTGCTGCCTGCTGACGTTCGGACCGCATGCGTTCAAACACACGTTCCTGGTTAGCTGGCGGTAAGTCGGCTGCACGAATCTTCACGTCAACCACTTGAATACCGAGCGCGGTCGCCTCGCGGTTCATTTCTGAGCGGATCGAGTTCATCAGAGCCGAACGACGACCCGAAATGATGTCTGTTGACTGAGCCGAACCCAAGACGCGCCGCAAGGATGCTTCCAGCAAGCTGGTCAAACGATCGCGGGCGCGGGCCTCGGTCCGGACTGCCTGATAGAAGCGCAAAGGATTGACGATGCGCCAACGGGCAAAGCTATCGACTTCAAGACGTTCTTGGTCTGCCGTCACCACTTCGCTTTTGCCAGAGGGGGCCAGATCTAGGATGCGGCGGTCATAGATTTCCCGTTGTTGGACAAAGGGGATCATCACCTTTAGGCCGGGGTCTGTGCCATCAATGTTAAAGAAATTCTTGGGCTGACCAAATTGCAGCGTGATCGCCTGTTGCGTCTCGCTGACGGTGAACAAGGACGCATTGGCCAAGATAACCGCACCAAGGGCTAAGCCACCCAAAATCGGAAGAGTACGGGCGTTCATCGGACAACTCCCTGCGGGTTCGCATTTTGCGCAGAAGGCGCAGAAGGTGCAGCGGCTGGGGCAGCCGCCCCTTTCAATAATTCAGGCGGCAAGACGACCATCGGGCTTGCACCCGCGCGGCCGGGATCGAGCAAAACTTTGTTTGCGCCTTGATAGACCCGTTCCATGGTTTCCAGATACAGGCGCTGACGCGTGACTTCAGGTGCCAGTTTGTATTCTTGGTACAATTGGTTGAAGCGTGCTGCATCACCCTGGGCCTGCGGCACCACCGCATTGCGGTAAGTACGAGCTTGGTTGATTTTGGTTTCTGCCTCTTGGCTTGCCGCTGCTACTTCACGGAACGCATCATTCACCGCTGCTGGCGGCTCTGCCTTCGTCAAATTGACCTGCGTGATCCGAATACCGGCCTTATATTCATTCAGCGTGCGCTGGATGAGGTCGCGTGTTTGCGTTTCCACTTGCGCCCGACCGGTAGACAGCACTTGCTCTCGTTGGGACTTGCCTGCGACTTCCCGCATGGCCGATTCGGCAACCGCGCGCACAGTCTCTTCGGCATTGCCGCGCCCTTCAGGGCCGTGGGCAACTTGGAACAAGTAATCGCGGGAGTTTTCAACGCGCCACCAAACTTGGAAGCCAACGTCAACGATGTTTTCGTCTGCAGTCAGCATCAGACCATCATTCGAACCAGCCTCAGAGCCGCCGCCAACCGTCAAAGACCGCGCATTTTGCACATCGACAATTTGGCGGGTCTCAATCGGCGCGGGCAGATGGAACTGCAAGCCTTGCTCGACCGTATATACATATTTGCCGAAGCGCTGGATCACGGCCTCTTCACCGGCATCCACGACGTAAACGCCTGTTGCGGCCCAGCCCAAGACAGCGACCAAGACGATCGCGCCGACTGTGCGCTTGTCAAACTGTATGGGCTCACCGCCGCCACCGCCGCCTTTCAAGCCGCCGCCGCCATTGCCGCCGCCGCCCAGAACGCTCTTCAAGCGATCTTCGACGCGCTTGGCCAACTCATCTAGATTGCCACTCTCGCCAGAACTACCCGGACGCCGAGGTGGCTGGTTTGGACCGCCACCCCATGGATTTTTAGGCCCAGAGCCACCGCCCGGCTGATTACCATTCGAACCACCACTAGGACCCCAAGGGCCACCACCGCCGCCAGACGAGTTATCATTCCAAGGCATATAGACGTGTTTCCATTCCAGAGCCGCTAAACCTAGGCAAAGGCACATGCCAAAGAC
>NZ_JBMLTR010000159.1:0-1149 GCF_049239865.1 Aquidulcibacter sp. | reverse complement strand
CACTTATCCCGCCCTCGACTTCGAAATAACCTGTGCCCGAGCCGACTTGATCTTGCCGTGCGCTTGCATCAGCTTCTAGCGGCCCAGCAAACCGACGGGCCGAGAGAGCGCGGCGCGCATCGGCTGATCCACGCAGCGCAACAGCGTCCGCATCTGCCGCGCGACGTGCGACGGCCGCATCAAGAAGCATTGACCAGCGCGTTGGCATGGCTTCATTCGCGCCACTGATTTCTTGTGCTTGTGCGGCACCTGTCACCGCAAGGGGCGTCATAACCATAAAGGCGAGAGACAAGGGCGCAAAGACAGACGTCCGCCGTCGGCGCTCATAGTTTTGGGAATTCATTAAAAGGGTCTCCTGATCACGATCCGTGGACCCAGCGGACAAGATGTCAGCTAGGCATTAGTCGGATGGATCAGGCTCGCGGCGGTCGTTTCAGGCCGTAAAGGCGATGAGGCAAAGCAAAGGGTGCTTCGGCGTCAGGCTTTAGTGAAATAGCCCAAAGCTCTACTTTTGAAATTTGTGTGTCTGCAGCGCTAAGTGCCGCATTAGAATGGGCCAAGCAGCAGCCGCCACAATGACCGCTTTGCGACTTTTCTTCGGATGGCTTTGGCATCTTCTCGCAGAAGTCTGCGGCCTCAACAGTAGCGCTCACGTGATCGACTTCCACTGAAATGCAGGGAGGATTGCTCTCGCAGGTAGCCCGCCAACCAGCCGCATTCGTCGCGACTGGCGCAAAGGCCATCGTCAACGCGAGGAAAAAAGCAAACAGGGCGCGAGTCAGCTGCATGTCTCAGATATATACCGGAGGGGGGTATATGGCAAGCCTCGAATTTTCCTTAGTCGATCGATTTCGTCAGCGCTTGCATGAGGTCGCCTAAAAGTTTGCGCTGTGCATCAGCGTCGCCAGCTGCAATCGCGCCTTCGATGCAACTTTCCATATGTCGCTTCAGAACTTCCGCTTCCACCTTCGTCAGAGCCGCACGCGCTGCTTGGACTTGGGTGACCACATCCATACAGTCACGATCTTCTTCCAACATTTTCTGTATGCCGCGCACCTGTCCTTCGATCCGGCGAAGACGGGTCAGAAGTGCGGCTGGGTCTTTATGCGTATGGGCCATGAGACCTATGTTGGCCTAAAGGCACCGAGA
>NZ_JBMLTR010000158.1:0-2366 GCF_049239865.1 Aquidulcibacter sp. | reverse complement strand
CAAGCACCTTAACAGAACATAACCAGAACGACAAAGCCATGCTATTTTTTCTTCAACAGCATCACATCCACTCGGCCATCGCTGGCGCGCCACGTCGCTTGCACATCAAATCCAGCGAGTTCTGAGGTCAGCGTTGCAGCCGTGAATTGTTGCGCAGCGCCCATCGCCAACCAGTCGCCAGGACTAAAGATACAGCCCACGTCCTGCCACTGAATCGACGCGTCCTTTTGCGCCAGCGCCCCAAATTGCACCTGTTGGCTCGAAGCCTGATGGAAGATGCGCGGTTCAAGACCGTGGCTTTTGCCCAAGCGCGTTAAGCAGGTGCGTACGAGGTGCAAGCCGAAATCCTGATAAGCCGCCTCTGCCAAGGCGGCATCCTGAGTAAGCTCACTGGTTAACAGGAGGAAGTCATTGGATTTCAGTGTTTGTGCCGCCCCATGGAAGAGGTCCCGTCGCTCAGCTTCTGACAAAAGCCCCAATCCGCCGCCAGCAATCAGGGCTAGGGTGCTGCCCGAACCAATGGCCGGTAGGTCCCAAGATGAAGGGCTTGCATTGGCAGGGGCCAAGCTGATCTCTGCCGTCGAGTCTTTGGCGTTCAATGTGTCAAAGATCCGCGGATCAATCTCGCGATTCATCAGAACAATAGCTTTAGGGCGCTCTAGGGCCGCAAGCACTTGCGCGGTGCGCAAGCCTGTAAATGGGCCGCAATCGATCAGGCGTGCGGCCGGGCCGATAAGATCACCCAAATGGGGTAGGATCCGATCCAGAACTTCGCGTTCGGACCGCTCCACATGCGCGGCAGGGCTGTCTAGGCCCAGTGCAATATTGAGTGTTCGCGCCCCAGCCAATAAATCTTGCTGGTGTTGCCGCACCAAATCTTCAAGCATCTAAACTTCAACCCCAAGAAATAATCTTTAAACCAACTCAAACTGGTGATAGGCCGGCACCACTGGCACGCAGTGCGGTTGAGGATAAGGGATTCCAACGAGCGGGTATATAGACCCAAGCGGGTGGTGCTGCACGCGCACAGGCCATAGCATTGGCCAAATTCAGTCGTGCATGGGGAAAGCGTTGCGCAAGTCGCCCTAAGCGCGCCCGTGGTCCAGCGCCTGGCCGAGAGACCACACAAATCGGAATCCGGCGGGCAATATCTTGCCAACCGCGCCATTGTTCAAACCCGCTCAGATTATCCGCCCCCATCAACCAAACGAAACGCACCCCCGGAAAGCGTCTTTGGAGACCTTTTAGGGTGTCGATTGTGAATTGGGTTTTCAGTTGAGTTTCAATGTCGGTGACGATGTTGTGACGGCCGCTCGCGACCCTGCGTGCTGAGGCTAAGCGGTTCTTGAGCGGCGTAGATTTCGGCTTGAGCGGATTTTGTGGCGATACCAGCCACCAGACACAAGTCAGGCCCAGCCGAGCACGGGCTGTTTCGGCCACATGGGCATGGCCAGAATGGGCAGGATCAAAAGAACCACCGAGGAGCCCGACCTTCATCCCTCGCGGCGCTCGTAGCGCGTATCGCATGGGCCACGATTACGGGAGAGTTCGGCACAGGGGAAGGGGTTATGCTCACATTGAGGATAGTTTGCTGCTTTAGGTTCGGCTAACGCCAAAAAGTCGTTCGGCTCGAAACTGCTTGCTAATTGGCTAGGAAGGGCGCATAGAGCACCCGTCTAATGACGGTTCTATGCTTGTCTGTTCGCTGAGATCATCGGCGCTGCTCTCAAAAATACCTCCTGAAATGTCGACGCCAACATGCCTGCACACGCCGGCATGATATTCTCTATGAACGGAACTACTCTAATGACTACCGGAACAGTAAAATGGTTTAACGGCCAAAAAGGCTTTGGCTTTATCGCTCCTGATGACGGCGGCCCTGATGCCTTCGTCCACATCAGTGCAGTGGAACGCTCGGGCATGAGCGACCTGCGCGACGGCCAAAAGGTCAGCTATGACCTCGTGGCAGATCGCAAGAGCGGCAAAATGTCTGCCGAAAACCTGCAAGATCGCGCTTAAAAAATAGGCTTCGTCATGAAGCCTGCTTGTTAAGCTTAAAGGGATGCGGCCGGTGCCCTGGCATTGGCCGCAGCCTTGGGTTCTAATGTCGCCCTAAGGCGTCAGATCGCCCCGTCCCCCCAAAATCCTTCACCGAAGTGAGCACCAAATGGCTAAGGGACAGAAAAAAAGTAACAAGGAAATCCGCAAACCCAAGGCGGAAAAATCCAAGACCGAAGCGCCAACACCTTTGTTCTCCAAAGGGGCGACAACGGCAGACAAAGTCCCCATGGGCAAGCGCTAAAGCCTTTGAAAACTGGGTGTTGAGACGGCTTGCGCCGGATTAGGCTCCACCCGCCGATAAGCCA
>NZ_JBMLTR010000157.1:0-4687 GCF_049239865.1 Aquidulcibacter sp. | reverse complement strand
TATCCGTCGCGTCGTGGCGATCCGCGCGACATCACCGAATATATGCGCTCCAGCAACCAAGTGCCCATCATGACGCAGTCGGATTCGGTTCAGCGTTTGGGCGACAATGCTTATGGTAAGCCTGCAACCGCTTTGGTGGTCTTGCGGGAGACAATCATTGGTCGGGCGCGCTTCGACCGGGCGTTCAAAGAATATTCGACGCGCTGGCGCTTTAAGCGGCCAACGCCTTATGACTTCTTCCGCACGATGGAAGAAAGCTCTGGCGTGGATCTCGACTGGTTCTGGCGGGCTTGGTTCTATTCCACCGACCATGTTGATGTAAGCCTGACCAACGTGCGCGAAGGCACCATAGACACCCAGAACCCCGATATTGAATCGGCCCGCCGCATCGCAGAGCGCGACGCCAAGCCAATCGAGCTGGGTCAAGTCAATAATAAGGGCATGAAAACCTATGCCGACAACGACCCGTCCGTGCTCGACTATTATGACCGCACCGATCCACTTTCGGCCACCAAGGGCCAAAAAGCCCGTGCAGCAACTGCCCGTGCGGCGTTGAGCCCGGAAGAGCGCGCCGTCTTGGATGTGAAAGACCGGTTCTATATCTTGAGCCTTGAAAACAAGGGCGGTGTCGTGTCGCCAGTGATTTTGAAATTCACCTTCAAGGATGGAACCAGTGACACCGTCGCTATCCCAGCTGAAATCTGGCGCTATGATGCTCGCAAGGTGAATTGGACCTATATGACGGCCAAGGAAGTGGCCCAAGTCGAACTGGACCCACGTCAGGAAACCGCAGACGTCGATCGGTCCAACAATTATTTCCCAACCCGGATCGAACCGACCCGCTTGGAAGTATTTAAAGCCGCCCAAGGTCCTCGTAACCTGATGCAGGACAATGATTTGGCGGTGAGCCAAGACTCCATCCAGACCAAGCCTGCGGTATCGCCAAAAGCAGGCCCGGGCTCAGCCACTGGGGCAGGGGCAGCGACAGGCGCTCGTCCCAATCGCTAAGATGAAGCGTTTTACCCTCGCAGGACTGGGGTTGCTGGCACTTGCTTTGGCCAGCAACCCCGTTGCAGCGCATCGGCTGGAAGCAGCCCTCAGCGTGGTGGAGGTCAATCCCTCCAATGGTATCTTAGAGATCACCCACAGGCTCTACGCCCACGATCTCGAGCATGCGCTTGACCTTGGTGCCGTCGGCGCTGGTTACTTTGAAACACCCGAAGGCCAAGCGGTGATCAAAGCCTATTGCGAGCGGCAATTCTTCATTGGCGATGGGCAAGGCAAAGCGATCCCGATTCAATTTGTCGGTGCGGAATTGTCGGGCGATTTGCTCTATGTCTATTTTGAAGCTGGGCGCTACCGCGGCCGTGACCTCACCCTCGATTCCAACTTGCTGCAGGACTTTACCCAAGCACAGGTCAATCAAATCAATCTACGTCGCGCTGGCAAGACCGTTTCGGCGCGATTTCAGACGGGTACACCGGCGAAGCGCATGAGCTTGCCGTAAGAACCCATATCAGCTCTGCGCAATGGGATGGAGTTGGACCTTTCCTTTTGAAGCGAAAGGTCTCATTTAAGGCCTATGGTTACGCTCATCGATACCCAAGCCCAGCGCGCCGCGCGCCACCCTGAAAAGCAAAAACGGCCCGACAGCGTCGTGATGCGCAAACCCGAGTGGATTCGCGTCCGGGCACCCGGCGGGGAGGTCTATGAGCAGACCCGTGCGATTGTGAAAGAAAACCGCCTTGTCACCGTGTGTGAAGAAGCTGGCTGCCCCAATATTGGCGAATGTTGGAGCAAGAAGCACGCAACCATGATGATCATGGGCGACACTTGTACGCGTGCCTGTTCCTTCTGCAATGTCAAAACCGGCAAGCCCAACGCCCTCGACCGCGAAGAGCCTACTAATGTCGCCAAAGCCGTTGCCACCATGGGTCTGGAACATGTGGTGATTACCTCGGTTGACCGCGATGATTTGGACGATGGCGGTGCTTCCCATTTTGTCGAGACGATCCAAGCCATTCGGGCGGCAACGCCAAACACGACGATTGAAATCCTGACACCGGACTTTTTGCGCAAAGCCGGGGCTGCTGAAGCCGTGATTGATGCCAAGCCAGACGTGTTCAACCATAATCTGGAAACCGTGCCCCGGCTCTATCTCTCCATCCGCCCCGGTGCCCGCTATTATGCGTCGCTGCGCTTGTTGGAACGGGTCAAAGAACGTGACCCCAACCAATTCACCAAATCCGGCCTGATGGTCGGCTTGGGGGAGACTAAAGAAGAAGTCATGCAAGTTATGGACGACATGCGTTCCGCTGGCGTCGATTTCCTGACAATTGGCCAATATCTCCAGCCGACCCGCAAGCATGCACCGGTCGACCGCTTCGTCACTCCGCAAGAATTTGAAGCCTATGAGACCATCGCCTTGTCGAAGGGCTTTTTGATCGTTTCGGCTTCGCCACTTACCCGCTCAAGCCACCATGCGGGGGAAGATTTTGCGCGTCTGAAAGCTGCACGTGAGAGCCGTCAGGACCACATTGGATCGTGAGCCGGTTTGAGACCATCGAATTAATGCCCTTTGCGCCAGATGATCTTCTGTCGCTGGTCAGCGATGTTCCCGCCTATTCGCGCTTTCTGCCTTGGGTGAAGGCATCCCGCATTTCCCAACTCAAGCAGACGCCAGAAGGTCGTTATTTTGTCGGTGAAGCGGTGGTAGGTTATAAGGCGTTTCGCGCGCAATTCTCGACCCATGTTGATGTGGATGAGAAAGCCCGGACCGTCATAACCCGTTTGATCCAAGGGCCATTCCGCTCACTGAAATGTGTCTGGGGTTTTCGGCCCAGTGAGTCTGGTACTTTGGTTGATTTGAGCTTGGATTTTGAGTTTTCCGAGCCATTTTTGGCAGAATTACTCCGCGCCAACATGGATAAAGCTGTTTCCAAGCTGATTATGGCCTTCACAGAAGAGGCCAAAAGGCGCTACTCCCTGACAGAATAGAGGTTCACTAGATTGGAGAGCGCTGCGTGACAGATGCGGTTTTGAATGACCAAGTTCCAGCGCCGCAACCTGCGCCTTCACCTCTGATGAAGTCTGTCTCTTGGCTCTATCCTGCCACGACATTCCTATCCGCAGCGCTTCTTTTTACCCTACAGCCGCTGTTTGCGAAAATGTTGACCCCAATGATGGGGGGCACGCCCGCTGTCTGGAATACTGCGCTCGTCTTTTATCAAGGCGCGCTTTTGATCGGCTATCTCTACGCCCATTTGATCGCGACCCATTTGCGCCCACGCCAACAATTGATCGTGCATGCCAGCGTGCTGGTGGTCGGGCTGTTGTTTCTGCCGATCCATGTTTCGGGCTTGGTCGGCACCCCCAATGTGGCAAGCCCGGTAGGTTGGACTTTAGGCGCGCTCCTGCTCTCGCTGGGTGGGCCGATTATCGCGATTTCAGCGACCGCACCTTTGATCCAAGCTTGGCGCGCGCGCCTTGGCGATGCGGTAGACCCTTATCGGCTCTATGCCGCCTCTAATCTTGGCAGTTTCGCCGCATTGGCTGCTTTCCCGTTTCTGATTGAGCCGATGATTGGTGCAAAGCTGCAGTCGGTTATTTGGGCCGTCGGCTATGTGATCCTGATGCTCGCGTTAATCGTCTCGATCTATGCCGTGCCCGCTGACAGCCAAGCACCAAAAGAAACGGCACTTCGCAAAACGACGTGGTTAGAGCGCTTTACCTGGGTCGCTTTCGCAGCCCCACCATCCGCCCTTTTGGTGGCCGTCACCACCCATTTGACGACCGATGTGGCCTCTGTGCCGCTTTTGTGGATTCCGCCCCTCGCGCTCTTTCTCTTGACCTTTGTCATTGCCTTTTCGGCGATTGGCGACCGAATTGCAGAAGGTGCCGCACCGCTGAAGTTCATGGTGGTGTTTCTGCTAGCCGCCGTAATGGCGTCCGATAGTGACGGCGGACTCAAAGGGCTTTTCATCCATTTGGGGGCCTTCTTCCTAATCGTTTTGTGTTGTCACCTAGAGCTTGCGGTGCGTCGGCCAGAGCCTGCGCGCTTGACCGAATTTTACCTCTGGATGTCGCTGGGGGGCGTTTTGGGCGGGGCAGCAACGGCGCTTTTGGCCCCCATCCTCCTCAACACCACGATTGAATATCATTTGGCACTGGTGGCGGCCTTAGCTGTTGCACCTTGGCATAGGGCCGATTTGAAATGGGCATTGCCAGCGGTTGTTATCGCCCTTGGCGTAGCTGCCCTGTATCAGAACTCGTTTGATGCCTATTTGTGGCTGGAAGAATATGTGCCCATCAAGGCCGCAGCAGCCGGCACAGATTCTATGTTCTGGCGCGAGGCGCTTCTAATTGATCGGCCTGAATTTGCCGGCGCGATCCTGTGCTCCATCCTTGCCTTGGCTGCTTTGATGGCGTCGCGCTCAGCACCGCTTGTCGCGGCCATCGGCGGACTGGCGCTTTTGTTGCCCGTGCTGACCGAAGACGGTGAGGGGGTGCAATTCCGTGAGCGCAGCTTCTTTGGCGTCCTCGAAATCGAGGATAGTGGCGAAGCCCCAACGGGCTGGCGCTATCTGTCCCACGGCACCACCTTGCATGGCGTGATGAGTTTGGACCCCAATCGCAACCGCGAGCCTATGTCCTATTATTACCGCGAGACGCCCATCGGCTCCTTGTT
>NZ_JBMLTR010000156.1:0-1359 GCF_049239865.1 Aquidulcibacter sp. | reverse complement strand
CTGGCTGACCTAGATTAACATCAAAGCCCTCAACCTTCGGGTTGGGGGCTTTTTTGTGCGTAGTCGCCCGCAGAAACCAAAGCTAACAACAGATGGGGACTTCCCATTTGCACCAATCAACCTAAACCCATTGCCATGAACCAGCCCGATGACCTTCTTGCCCTCGATCCTGCAGCGGAACGAGACATGCCCTATCAGGCTGGCAGTCCAGACGCCCCAGCCCGCGCGCCGCGCCCGAAAGATGCGGCGACCCTGATCTTGATCCAAGAAGCCCAATCCGGACCAAAAATCCTGATGGGACGGCGGGCCAGCGGCCATAGTTTCATGCCCGACAAATATGTCTTCCCCGGCGGCAAAGTCGATCGCTGCGACCGCTTCGTCGACGCCCATGACGAATTGCATCCGCAATCGTCTGAAGACCTCTCCAAGGCCAATAAGACCCGCCACCCCCGTGCCTTTGCCTTGGCCGCCATCCGCGAGACTTGGGAGGAGACAGGCCTGTTAATTGGCAAGCCCGGCACTTTGCCGTTGCGGACACTCGATACGGGCTGGACCAGCTATGCAGCAGCGGGCGTCGCCCCGCACCTCAGCCCGCTACACTTCTTTGCGCGTGCCATCACACCGCCCCAACGCCACAAGCGGTTTGATGCCCGTTTCTTCATCGCCAATGCTGAAGAGGCGCTCTATGATATGCGGCCCGCACGCGATGGCGCGGAGATGCAGGACCTGCGCTGGTTCAGCTTGGAAGAGGCCTTCAGCCTAGATCTGCCCAATGTGACCCGCTTTATCCTGAGTGAAGTGCAAACCCGCCTGCAAGCCCCCGAGAAGCCGCACGCCCCGGCTTTCCTGCGCTGGGGCCGTACGGGCCCTCAGATGGACCGCCTATGAGCGAGATCCGTATGAGCGCGGCGACCTGGGCCGGGATTGGCACCGCGCTCGGTTGCGGCTTGATTGCCGCGGTCGGGATTGCCATCAATGCCCCCCTATTCGCGCTCACGCTCGACGATACGGGGATGTCGGCGACGGAAGTCGGCTTCCTCATGACCTTTGCTGGACTGGCGGGCCTACTTTGTACCCCGGTGGTCCCTTGGCTGATGGGCCGTTTTCCGGTCAAAGTGATTCTGGGTGGCGGGCTCTTGGCTTCCAGCGCCATGTTCCTGCTCTATCCCCTGACCGACAATATCTGGGTGTGGACCGCCATCCGATTTGGCTTCTCAACCTCGCTGACCATCATCTTTGTGGCGTCGGAAGCCTGGTTCTTAGAGCTTGCCCCTGCCCATCTGCGCGGCCGCTTGTTAGGGCTTTATGCGGCGACCTTCGCCGGCGGCTTTGGCATCGGTGGGTTCGTCATCGCCCAAT
>NZ_JBMLTR010000155.1:0-9233 GCF_049239865.1 Aquidulcibacter sp. | reverse complement strand
GCATCTTCAACGGTCAGAAGTGTGTCGGTATTCATAGGTTTCATCCTCTATCAGGCTCGACAAGCATCGCGGAACTGCGATCTCGCAAGACCAAGAGAACTCAGAAAAACCACACTAATCCAGCATGTTCACCAAAATCGGGAAGCCCAAAAAACGGGACTTATCCACCTGATATCCACAGATGGATCGATCTGTTTCGATGGGTTCCAGCACGCACCAGCCTAGCCAGCCATGCCTCACCATGTCCCATTGCCACAATGCTCGCGATTGGGGAATCCAAAGGCCCAGTAGGCGCGCAACCGCCCAATCAGCGGCATAAAAGTTCTGCGCCAAAGCAGAAATCAACTGATCCGAGCGGCGATCCAGTCCGATAAGTCAGCACGGCGATAGCCAATAGCCCGTCCACCTAACCGAACAAAGCGAGGCCCAGCACCTTCGGCTCGCCACTTTTTAAGCAAGCTCAATGACACTGAAAGAACCAATGCTGCTTCTGCGGGGCGGACTACTTCGGAGGGAAGGGTGCTGAGGCTTTTGCGCGGCGGCGGTTCTACTTTGACCGGCGCGGGAGGATGCTTCGATGAGACATCAGATCTAAGAAGCTGGGCAGCCGCAACGGGCAACGCTTTCACCGCCGTTGGCTTCTGGCCGAGCGCCAAACTCTCGCCAAACAAACCAAGCTGGCGCTGATCCACATCTGCTCTGAGCCGTCTTCCCATTAGACATCTCCCGCACTTAGCGAGAGGAGATGAGCAAGTTTTAGGCCAGCTTTTGAGAGCGGCGGGCGGCGAGCCAAAGTGGCTCCAAAGAACACGCCTAAATGACTGATGTTGGCCGAAAACAGATTGTCTGGTTTGGAGCTGGCGGGCTGTGAAAGCGGACGTTCACTCCTGAACCGATTACCTTTTCGTGCTCAGACTCAAAGGCTTACCAAGGTTGGTTCGCCAGACTCAAGGCCGCGGTCCGACCTTCGTGCATTAAGCGCTCAATGGCGTCAGGGCTGGTTTCAATCCGCATGAGCTGCAGAACACCCATCATCAGGGCAAAGACCGTTTTGGCACGGGTGGCGCGCTCAACTTGAGTGCCACCCTCTGGCAACAAGTCCGAAATCAGGTGGACCAAGCGCTCTGTCTGCGCGGTGAAGCGCGCACGAGTGTCGCTGTTTTCGCGCGCAATATCCGGCGCGAGGGCCGCTGCCGTACAGCCGAGACCCATTTGCTGACCATGCTGACGGCGCAAATAGGACGAGATAAAAGTCTGTAGCTTTTGATCTCCGGGAACGGTCGCCAGCACCGTTTCAAATTGTTCACGTGTACTTTCAGCTCCATATTCTATTGCCGATGCAACAAGCTCCGCTCGGGACGAAAAATGGGCATAGAAGGCACCATGGGTCAGGCCTGCATCCGCCATTAAGGCGCGCACACCAGTGCCCGCAATCCCATCACGGCGAAACCGCTCGGCTGCGTTCTTGATGATGGCGTCGCGCGCCTCTTGTTTGTGCCCATCCTTATAGCGTGCCACGACGTCTGCGGGTCTCCATTCAGCCGACTTTATACTGCGCGGCGATCTCGCCGCCCATGACTTCGCGCATAAAGGCACTGCGCGCGATTTCATAGTCACGCCAGATTTCCGGCGACGATAAAGTGGGTGTAATCACTTCCTCGTCCTGATCGACCCCAGCAAACACTGCTTTAACGAGGTCGTCTGCCGACACATACGAAGAGTCAGGGAAAACCGCGTCATTCAGACCCTGTGAGCTAAAGAACTCGGTGCGAACTGGTCCAGGCATGACCACGTGCACACCGATGCCTGATCCCGCAAGTTCCAGTCCAAGGGACCGACTGAAATTGAGCACATAGGCCTTTGACCCACTATAGGCCCCGCCGCCTGCGCTGGGCATAAGCGCCATTACCGAAGCAATATTGATGAGCGTGCCGCGGCCTGCCGCTTTGAATCGTTGAATAGCTGCCAGTGAAAGGCGTGTGAGGGCGATCACATTGATGTTTAACAAGGCCTGTTGTGCGTCTGCCTGCACGTTGGAGGTCGGCCCCAATGCGCCAACGCCTGCATTATTGACGAGCGCGGTAACTGGGATTTCGGCCAAGCGGGTCTCCAAACGCGTCAGGTCACCTGCATTGCCCAAGTCGGCGACGAATGTCTCCACCCCGACGCCCGTTTCGGAGCGCAAGTTTTCCGCCATTGCCGCGAGACGGTCGCCCCGTCGCGCGACGAGGAGAAGATCATATCCCTTTTGCGCATAGCGCGTTGCAAAAGAGGCTCCAATGCCGGAGGAAGCACCGGTGATTACGGCGATACCGAGGTCACTCATTGGCTTCTCCAATCAGTCGTGGGTTCGTGGGGAAGCGCGGTTTTGCTCGCGCCAACGGATTTCATCGGGTGTCTTCGCACGCGGTGGATAATATCCATTGATCGACCAATAGTCGAAAGGCGTCTCGTCGATGTGAAGCTCCCAATCGAGGCCGCGATCGGCAACATATGGCTTTAGAATATCATTGATCCGATCGATGAAGCGCCGACCTGCTTCCACATTCGGAAAGCTTCTGGCGATATGCTCCATTACGATGCGAACAAATTGGCCGGACGGTTTGCCTCCCACGAAAAACTGAGTGGGCTCAACGGACTGAAACAGAATGCCAACGTAGAAACGTGGCATGACAGCACCGTACACGTCCGTGATTTTCTCGGCGAGATCTGCCTTATCCGCCTCGGAGAAGGCGTTGGCGGGGTGATATATCTTCCAAAGTGGCATGGCAACTTTCCCTCTGCATGGCACGGCGAATAATGAAATTACATATGTAATATAATTGACTTGAACGATCGTCAAGAGCGACTTGATCCCAATCTGTCCTGCCTCGCCGACGTGGGCGTCCCTCTAACGGCGATAGCGCAAGGCGTTGACCAGCAGGGAGAAAGCCGGCGGGAGTTGGCGACGGTCTGGATAATATAGATGATAGCCAGCAAATGGCGGACACCAATCCTCGAGAACCCGTTCCAACTGACCCATCTTGATCAGATCCGAAACCTGATCTTCGAAAACACAGGCTAGGCCGAGGCCCTCTAATGCGGCGCGTAGCATCAAGTTGGCATCATTGACGATGAAGGGCCCCTCTACCCGGACATTGAGATCACGATCGTCTTTGCCAAATTCCCAAGTGTAAAGGCCGCCTTTGGTTTGCATGCGGATATTAATGCAGGCATGGTGGGTTAGGTGTTGCGGTGTCTTGGGCCTTCCCTGTTTGGCGAAATAAGAGGGGGCTCCAACCACGGCCATCCGTAAATCCGGACCAATGGGTATTGCAATCATATCTTTGGCAATCTGTTCACCCAAACGAACACCCGCATCAAACCGATCGGAGACAATGTCGGTTAATCGACTGTCGATCGAGATTTCGACTTTCACGTCTGGATAGGACTTCATCAGGTCGCGAACAGCTGGCCAGAGAATGTGTTCCGCCGCATGGCGGCTGGATGTGAGGCGTACGGTCCCCGATGGCCGCTCGCGCAGGGCATTGAGTTCGGACAGGCCAGCTTCGATTTCCTGGAGTGCTGGCCCGAGTGTAGCGATCAACCGCTCCCCGGCCTCGGTTGGTGCCACATGACGGGTATTTCGGGTTAAGAGCTTGAGGCCGATCTGGGCTTCTAATCGCTTGATAATCTGGCTGATCGCAGATTGGGATGTGCCCAGGCTGGCGGCTGCTCGCGTAAAGCTGCGCGCTTCCGCGACCGTCAAAAAGACGGCCAGATCGCTGAGTTCCTCACGTCGCATTGATAAGCTCCAAGTATAACCGAATAACAAATTTAGCGTCTAACCTCTGAAAGGGAGTTCCGCTACTATCAATTTGCGACAGGATTTTTGCGGTCAAGTGCGGGAAGTTGTTTGAGAGACCACAGGTCAATGTCGCCAGCAGCCGGGCGTACCACAAACGGCAGGCCTCGGCCTCGTCAGCTCTATACTCCTATTAAATTCTGAGGAAAACACGATGAAAACGCGCACACTTGGCAGCCTATCGGTGAGTGAAATCGGCTACGGCACCATGAGTTTCGCATCTACCTACGGCCCGTCGCCCGAACGCTCAGAGGCGATCAGGGTCATTCGGGGTGCCCACCAACAAGGTGTTACCTTCTTTGACACTGCGGAAGCATACGGACCCTGGACCAATGAGGAATTGGTCGGTGAGGCATTACGTCCCATCCGCGATCAGGTCATTATCGCGACGAAGTTCGGCTTTGAGATTGATCAAGAAACCGGCGAGCGAAATCGAGGCGTAAATAGTCAGCCAGCCCACATTCGCAAGGTGGTCGACAATAGCTTGAAGCGGCTCGGAATAGAGGCAATTGACTTGCTGTATCAACATCGCGTCGATCCGTCTGTGCCGATTGAGGAGGTTGCGGGGGTCGTCCGCGATTTGATCGCAGCCGGCAAAGTCAGGCATTTCGGCCTGTCAGAGGCGGCGGCCTCAACCATTCGCAGGGCGCATGCGGTGCAGCCTGTTACCGCCGTACAAAGTGAATATTCTCTGTGGACGCGTGAACCAGAGCCAGAAGTGCTGCCTCTGTGCGCAGAGCTTGGCATTGGCTTTGTGCCGTGGAGCCCGCTCGGGGCAGGCTACCTAACTGGCAAAATCACGGAAGACACGCCAATCCCGCAAACCGACTTTCGCGCCTTCTCGCCGCGGTTTAGTGCGGAAGCCCGGGCCGCCAATCAGGCGCTCCTCGACCTTCTCGGGCAGTTTGCAGCAGAAAAGCACGCCACGATGGCGCAAATCGCACTGGCCTGGCTGCTAGCAAAGGCCCCATTCATCGTGCCGATCTTTGGGACGCGCAGCCTCTCTCGCGTTCAAGAAAACCTTGGTGCCAGTGATATTCAGCTTACCCCGTCTGACATCGAAACCATCGAGGCCGCAATAAGCGAAATCAAGATCACGGGCGAAAGACTGCCGCCCGCAATCCTCAAACTCTCGTATCAATAACACAGCTTGAGGCGCGTCCCCAGAGATCGACCTATGCAGAAATTTTTTCGTCGAAGCACTTCGTGTGAGCGACGGTCATCAGAGAAGAAGCGAACAAGGATGAGGCCATGAAGCAAAGAATGCTCGGAAATCTCTGTGTCAGCGAAATTGGCTTTGGCTGTATGGGTCTTGATTTCAGCTATAGCCATCGCATCAGCAAGAGTGAGGGGATCAAACTGATCCGGGAAGCTGTCGATCGAGGTGTGACATTCTTTGATACGGCAGAGATTTATGGTCCCTTCACCAATGAAGTTATGGTGGGCGAAGCCTTGCGCCCAGTCCGAGATCAGGTCGTGATCGCGACAAAGTTTGGTTTCGATATCGAGGCTTCAACCGGCAAAATACGCGGCATATCAAGCCGTCCGGAAAACATCCGTGACCATGTAGAGCGTTCACTTCTGCGTTTGGGTGTTGAGCGGGTCGATTTGATTTACCAGCACCGGGTTGACCCCCGGGTCCCTATCGAAGATGTCGCAGGGGTCGTGCGCGACCTTATCGCGGAAGGTAAGGCAATGGCCTTTGGAATGTCCGAACCTGGCGTCCAAACCCTACGACGTGCCCATGCCATTCAGCCTGTTAGTGCCGTCCAGAACGAGTATTCCTTGTGGTGGCGCGCACCCGAGACCAATGGCATTCTAGAGGCGTGCGATGAATTGGGCATAGGTTTTGTGCCATATAGCCCGCTCGGCAAAGGGTTTTTAACGGGTGCGATCAGCGCGGAAACTCCGCTCGATCCCAGCGACTTCCGCGCCAATACACCTCGATTTCAACCACAGGCGCTCGCAAAGAACCTTGTATTTGTTGACCTCATAAAGAGGATCGGTGAACCGCGCGGGGCGACGCCTGCTCAAATCGCCTTAGCGTGGCTGCTAGCGCAGCGGCCCTATATCGTCCCAATCCCCGGGACGACCAAACTGCATCGGCTCGAGGAGAATTTGGCAGCATCGGATGTCGATTTGACCGAAAAGGAACTCCACGAAATCAAGACGGCTCTCGATGAGCTAGCCGTCGAGGGCGACCGCTACGGATCGGCGGCGAAAGCCATGGTTGGCATCGAATCCCCGCTCAGACCAGCCATGGATTCTAAAAAAATTCCCAATTCTGGCGTTCCTGATCCTAGGTGTTGGCAGTGTCCGCTTCCGAGAAGCCGCCAAACCACCCCAAATGGCAACTAATGGCGCATTTGAGACTGTCGGCATTTTGGCTATAGTTGGCCGAAAGGAGAAGGTCTGCTTTGGGGGCGTGGGTGGCGAAAGCAGACATTTTCTGAAGGTCGCGCTACCGATGCAGGACTAGATCACTCTTGGCGTCGCAAAGTTGAGCGAGAGATTCTATAAGGCAAATATTCACCTGATTATGCTAAGTATTGAGCCATTGAATTTGCAAATGAGCTGGCATGCATGGTGATGAGTACGCCCACCCAGCGATTAGCAATAAGGGATTGGCGTTATGGTTTGGATGGTCAGGGCTGGCACCGCAGCGCAATACATGACCTATTTCGAGTGTGAGTACTTTACGTCGCCGGAAATTGATAGCTTGCATGAAACCTCATTGATGCGGTCACAAGGCACAAATCTCAGGTGGGGGCCATTGCCGCCTGAGGCGTTTCCAAAAAGAGTCACAAGCAAAACTCCCAAAAAATCTTTTCCAGATACTCTTCAACTGCGGAATTTCATTGGTGTCAGTGATCGTCTGCGAGAGATAATTGAAGAATTTGAGCCAGGCGTTCATCAATTTAGCGATCCAGTTGAAGTCAGATACAAAGACGGGCGAGCTTCTGAAATGTTCTATCGCGCCTTTAACCCACTCGTTCACATCAATGATACGCTCATTATTGAGCAGAGTACGGCGCACAAATATTGTAATGAAGAGAAGAGGCGCACAGTGTTGGAAATGGACTTTAGAGACTCAGTCTTAGTCGTGGACCAGACCTTGATTTCTGGCCGCCACCTTTGGGTGGCGCCGGATTACTATAGTGCTTGGTTTATCTCCGACGCGCTTAAGAAGCGATTGGATAAGCAGAAAATCAAAAAGCTTGATTGCTTCAGGACCGTTGCTGGGCGGCGCTGAGCGTCATTGGGGAGATGACAACAATGGCGGCAAGGAAAAAAGTAAGCCACGAGGACCTTGAAAAGGAAGTTTGGTACATTCAAGACGGTGTCAGTCAGGCTTCCATATTCTTGGACTATAATTGGGACAGTCCTGGACGATCACTGATTGGCGATATCAATTATGGCCGAGAGAGCACATGGGGACCACCCGATTTTCCACTGACCTTTCGGGTCAAGCGTGTTGGTAACAGCCTACGACATTGTTTCACGATATTTGATAACTTTTATATCAGTGAGGAGTTTAGGGCGATTATCGAAAAGCATGAGCCCGACGTTCATAGGTATATTCCTGTAACATTTCATTCAAAAACTGAAAGTGTTCAATTTTATATACTCCATGTGCTGGGATTGGTTGATGGGGTCGTCATTGATCAATCAATTGGCAACTGGGATGATCCGAAAATCCATCAGAATTTAAATGAGCCACGTTTTTTTGTTGAAACGCGTGACGATTGCCTAGCGTATTCGTCGGAGAAGCTTGGACAAAACAAAATGTGGCGAGATAAGCGTTACTATACTAGTCGACATATTTTTATAACTGGACCGCTGAAAGCGGATCTACAGGCGCTTAAGCGCCACAACATCAAATTTACACGCGCTAAAGTGGTCGATGTAGCAATCACTGATACGACAAGTTTGTTGAGGTAGCTCAGTGGCAGATATCAAATCTAGGTCCGGCACTTAATCCGGTACATCGTGGAATCCGCAATGAGGGTGCAGGATGCTCGACCGAATTGAGGTAGAACTATCCCGCCACATCGGTAAACGTCCGCTTTCGGGCTTGCGTGTATTGCGCTTCATTGGCCTAGTTTGGCGCAAAGCAGACCCCCTACCTTCCCAACCCATACCCAAGGCTAAGGTCCTGCACCACTTGGACAGCGCCACCGCGCCCAAGGCTGCTGAGGCTAACATTGTCGCCGATATTGATCGCGCTCTCGATAGGTGTCGGGACCATGACCACATGATTGCCCATGCCAGAGGCCCGTTCGAGGAGTGCGACGCGGCCAGCGTGTAGCTCTTCAAAGGATCCAACCCGCCAGCCGTCATAAACGGTGTGACCGGGGGCGGTGAGGGTGCCACGCCCTTGTTCGGCGAGGGTATCGCTGAGTGCATTAATCTCTGCCCGTTGAAGGGCGTCTTTGGCCCCATCATGGAACGAGAAAACCCCGTCCTGATCGCAAGCTCCAAGCCCTGCCCGAACATGGTCTTGAGCCCGTGATGCGAGGGCCTGATCGATGCGGGTATCACCGTTAAAGAAACGCTCCTCGCCATGACCGATCCGGTCAAGCTCCCGATCAAGGGCGGTAAAGGCCGTTGCCCCGAGTTGCTCTTCGAGTGGGTGATAAGAAAGGCGCGAGAGATGGCCTGTCTCATCCACATGAACCCAGGACCCCTTCTGAAGATGATCGACAAGAGGCGACTTGGTGTTGACCATGGTCTTGGTCTTGTTGCCGGTATCAAGGATCAGGACGCTGTTGCCAGTGGCGCGACGTTCGAGGCCTACAACCTCACCAACCAGTTCCTCACCTCGCTCATGGAGCTTGGTCGTACTACGCGTCTTGGTGATGTCTACGCGTGACCTCTCGGCTAACGTCTCGGTCCAGCCATCTTTGAAGGCCATCACATTGCGGCGGACTTCTGTGGCAAGGCCGCGTGCTTCGAGCTCACGCGCACGAGCCCGAAGCGCATTGCCCCAGATGGCTTGATCGGGATCTCGCCCGCCTAGGTCTTGGAGCCGAACTTCTCCCCGACCATCAAGCTCTGCCGCAAGGGCCTTATCCAGCCGACTAAACCCCTTAGCATGGATATCGCGATCAAGGGCCATGCGCTCATCGAAGATCGAGCGCTCGCCAAGTTCCGCCGTCGCCCGGTCCCGTGCCTGATGGCGAAGACCATGGGAGAGATAATCGCGGGGGATACGTAACTCATGACCTTCACGCGTCCTCCCCCGCAAGATGACATGGGCATGGGGATTATCCGTATTCCAATGATTGATAGCGACCCATTCTGTCCCAACACCAAGGTCGCTTTCCATCTGCCCCATCACGTCGCGAACATATTCCTGAAGATCTTCCATGCGCGAAGCACTCTCTGG
>NZ_JBMLTR010000154.1:0-21848 GCF_049239865.1 Aquidulcibacter sp. | reverse complement strand
GATGGGCTACCGACACATGGGCAACAAGGCCTGTGCCATAAAAGCTTTTGGGCCGTGCAAAGGTCCGGTCGATGAATTGGTCTACCACGACAAAATGACCTGGCGGCAGTTCTTCCTTGAGCGAGCCGACGGCGGAAATGGACAAAACATCCGTCACCCCTGCCCGCTTCAGGACGTCAATATTGGCGCGGCTATTGAGTTCAGACGGGGAGATACGATGCCCACGGCCGTGGCGCGGCAAAAATACCACTCTTTGGCCGTCCAATTCGGCATCGAAAATTTGATCGGAAGGCTCCCCCCACGGGCTCTCGATGGTCCGCCATTCCCCAGACAGGCCCGGGATATCATACAGCCCGGAACCACCAATCACACCCAAAACCCAGTTTGACATTTAGCTTAACCCTCTTTGCGCCAACGCGTTACATCACGGCGGCAGGCCTCTAACGTGGCCAAGCGGCGTTGCATCACGGCATTTGGATTTTTTGCGCCCGCAAGCTCGCGCTGGCCCTGGCGGGCAAAGGCATCATAATCGGCACGAAAGCGGGGCTCACCGCGTACAGTCGAGGCCGCCAATACCATGGGCTGCATCGCGTCACTCAACGCCATGATCTCACGCGCCACCCCGACAACTTGCTTGGGTGCCCCCGGCCGGCTGGCTTGAATGCGGGTAATCGCGCCCATGAAGTCCGCAGTCCCATAGCATTGTACCAAGCGGGTATAATCGCGCGAGACATCAAAGTTTGGCGCAATTTCCCGGGCAATCTCGGCGGGCGTCAGCGGACCACGCGGCGCAGTCGCTGACATCGGCATGGCTGGACTGGCTAAGGCTGGCAGCGTCGTGTCTGTCGTAGCTGCAGACGCCGCATTTGGGTTAAACTCCTGCGGCAACTCAAATTGCTTCGTCTCAAGGGGCGCAATCATCGGCGTCGCGGGTGCTTTACGGCCAAGATTGATCGTTACCTCTGGCAGAGGCTCCTGAGCGGCGGCTGCGGGCGCCGGGTCTTGAGCTTGGGCTGAAGCCCAATCGACTGGCAGAGCTGCCAGCGTGAGAATGATCGCAAGAGGTGCAAAACGCATGTTCAATCCATTACATAGCGGATTGGCAGGTTCTTAAGCCCGCCAACAAAATTGGCTTCTGACAGCTTGGGTTCGCCTGCAAATTCGACGGATTTGAGGCGCGGCAGCAATTCTTCCCAGAATATCCGCATCTCCAGCTTGGCCAGATGTTGGCCTAAGCACAAATGCGCGCCATAGCCAAAGGCCAAATGCTTGTTTGGTGTGCGATCAATCCGGAACGCATAGGGGTCGTCAAACACTTCTTCGTCGCGATTGCCCGACGGATAGGACAACATCAGCCAATCCCCCTTCCTAATCGTTTGACCGCGCAATGCATAGTCAGCGGTGGCTGAGCGCATGAAATGACGCACCGGCGTCGCCCAACGGATCGACTCATCCACCAAGCCATGGATCAGGTTTGGATCTTGCTGAACGGCTTTCAATTGGTCAGGATTTTGGATCAAGCCAAAGAGGCCCGCGGCGGTCGAGGACGAAGTGGTGTCATGGCCCGCCGTGGCAATGATGGTGTAATAGCTGACGGCTTCAAACGCGCCAATCGGCGCTCCATCCATCTTAGCATTGGCAATCACGGTCGCGACATCTTCAGTCGGGTTGGCCCGGCGCGCCTCTGTGATCTGGTTGAAATACATAAAGAAGTCCATCAGGACGGCTTGGATATCCGCCAAGGCCTTTTGCTCATCCTGAAGCTCGCCACCCGAGCGGTTCATTTCGGGGTCTTGCGCCCCGAACAATTCCTGGGTGAGCTTCAACATACGTGGCTCATCTACTTCCGGCACACCCAGAATTTCCATGATGACACGCAACGGGAAGAAGAGTGCGATATCATTCAAAAAGTCACACTGTCCGTCCATGCCAGCCATTTTGTCGACATACATGCGGGCGATTTTGCGGATCTGATCTTCAAGCTTGCGCAAATTCTGCGGCATAAACCAAGCTTGCGTCATCACGCGGAACTTCGGGTGATCGGGTGCATCCATTTGGACCAGAGTCCGGATCAAATGTGGGGAGCCGCCAGTCTGTTTGCGCACCTTTTCATCCACCGACTTTGTCGTCAGGGTGGTTGGCAATTCGCCGCTCAAAAACAGGTCGTTCTGACGACTGATCTCCAGAATGTCGGCGTGTTTTGACACAAACCAGAATGGTTCAAAATCAGACATCTGGGTCTTGGCCAACGGATAGTCGGTGCGGATTTTCGCAAACGTGGCGTCCATGACGGCTTGATCTGCATAGGTCTTTGGACTGACCACGGCACGCGACAGCTCTTCTGGTAGAGTTGGATCTGCAGACATCGCTTAAGCTCCCTGTATGGCCTTTTATGACTGGGCCTTATTACCGGGACGATGTGACGGACTGCCCGCACGGGTCAAGGGCGTGCAGACAGATTTGATGTGATGCCCGCCTGCTGGTGATGCGATTGCTTCGCTCAAGGCGCGTTGAGGTCCTGCTCCGCAAGGATCCGCAAGCCGCCATCTTTGAGTTCAAAGAAATAAGCTTGGCTCATCAGCTGGCATGGCTTCTCTGAGTTAAGCTCACATTCTTCCCCGGTGAGGCGAATGCCATTCAACTTGTAGTCAAACTTGATTTTATTGCCGGAAATGCTCTTCAAAACCACGTCAGCAGGCTCTGACGGGATCAGATCGCCGGGGGTCACTTCATAGGGCGTTTGGGGAATGGGGGATAAGCCTTGCAAGCGAGCGCTATAAATGCGCAAGCCACGGTCAATCGATTCAGTGATATAGCCCGCATCAAACGTTCCATCCTTATTGATGTCACGGAAACATTGGGCACGCCGCAAACCCTGATCGGGCAAGACTGGGGTGCAATAACCCACACCATTGTCGAGTTGGACCTCAAACAAAATGGTGCCAGCAGGAACAGATTGAGGATAGCTGCCACGACGCGGAATCGTATTGATCTTCAAGCGCGCCGTGTTGGTCACATGCACCTCAAAGCGGGCGATAACGTCGCCTGGGCGAATAATCTCATCAACTTTGCTGGTCGTGACCAAAGTTGCATTGAACCGGAAATCCGTCACAGGCATTTGTAACAGCTTGCCGTCCGCTGCGCGTTCATTCGCCGTAGCCGCGCGGTCTGCATAACTAGGGCCTGTCATCGCTGCCGTTGCGCCGAGCGCGAGGGCCAATGCCCAACCAAATGTCTTGCTGAAAAATGTCATCCAATAACCCTCTAAGCCGATGGGCCGCACGCTGTGCTGCGCCAATTACGCGGATCAAAGGGGGATCACTTGGCTGTATCGGCGCGTTGCCAATCGCATGTGCCACCCCCGTGACGCCCATTACAGGACATAGGGATGACCGACCTCAATTGCCAATTACAAAGAGGTAAGTTTCTGAAGTTTAACGTCTAGGTTGTCGCTTGAGAGTGGGGGACTAAACCACCCTTGCCTTACAATCGCAAAAGCGACGTGATTGGCCACACGGCAATTGCCAAGCCAATAATCACCTCAATCGCAACCGATCGAACGACGTGGCTATGCTGGGTGTTGCTGTCCATGCTGTAGGACAAATAGCGGCCCAAAGCCGTGAACCACCAACCCGCTGCCAAGACACTACAGGCCGCAGTGCCGGCATCTCTTCCCCAGAAGACCATAAAGGCCAAAGCAGACAAATGGAGACCTAAAAACATCCCGCCGAATGTGGCGCGAAACTCTGAATAGCCCTCAGGTTGGCCATTCTCAGGCTGCAAGCGAACAAGCCGCCCCGCCCACATTGGATCAAACATGCCCTTAACACCAAGACCTGCACCAAAAGCGAGTGTCCCAGCAGAAATATAAAAAACGATATCATTCATAGGCATAGCCTCGAAGGGAATTAGGTGATCTTTGGTCGTCTTCCTGTATAGTTGTTAAACGTAAAATTTCTTCCAACAGGAGTGCAAAAGGTTGGGCAAGGCAAACAAGACACAAGCTGAGACCAAAGGCGTCTCGACTTTTCTCGCTGAAGTAGAGCCCGCAGCCCGGGCGGAGGAAGGCCAAGTCTTGGTCGATCTGTTCACACGGGTGACGGGTCAGCCGCCTGTTTTATGGGGGCCGTCCATCATTGGCTTTGGGTCCTACCATTATCGATATGAAAGCGGGCGTGAAGGAGACGCCCCGCGCGTGGCGTTTTCTCCGCGCAAGGCTAAGCTCGTCTGCTATCTCAAGCTCGAGTCCGTGGGTGCAGAGGCCATTCTCGCGCGGCTCGGTAAGCACAGCACCGGCAAGGGCTGTCTCTATATCAACAAATTAAGCGACATAGATCTGGGCGTGCTTGAGGAATTGGTGACCGATAGCTACCGAGCCATGGCCAAAGCTTATCCCAATTGAGTAAGCCCGCCCATATAAGGCACCAACACGTCTGGCACGCGAATGGTGCCATCTTCTTGTTGATAGTTTTCCAACACGGCAACCAAGGTCCGCCCGACAGCTAAGCCAGAGCCGTTTAAAGTGTGGACAAAACGCGTTGCTTTTTCGCCCCTAGCGCGCGTGCGTGTATCCATCCGGCGGGCCTGGAAATCCCCGCAATTGGAGCAAGAGGAGATTTCACGATAAGCGCCCGTGCCATCGTTTTGCCCTGGCAGCCACACCTCCAAATCATAGGTGCGTTGTGCGGAGAAACCCATGTCGCCGGTGCACAATAGCATCCGCCGGTACGGCAGCTTGAGCGCTTCGAGAATGCCTTCGGCACTGGCAGTCATCCGTTCATGCTCGGCCCCAGAGGTTTCTGGGGTGGTGATGGATACCAATTCCACCTTCCAGAATTGATGCTGGCGGATCATGCCACGCGTATCGCGACCTGCACTACCTGCCTCCGACCGGAAGCACGGCGACAAGGCCGTCATGCGGATCGGCAGACGCTCTTCGTCGAGGATTTGCTCACGTACGAGATTGGTCAGAGAAACTTCTGAGGTCGGGATCAAATAGCGACCATCGGTCGTCCTGAACAAATCCTCTTCAAATTTGGGAAGTTGGCCAGTCCCGAACAAAGCATGGTCGCGCACCAGAACCGGCGCACTGGTTTCTTGATAGCCACTTTTCTGGGTATGGTGATCCAGCATGAATTGGCCCAACGCACGTTCCAGTCGGGCCACTTGACCGCTCAACACCACAAAGCGCGAACCGGACATACGCGCGGCACCTTCAAAATCCATCCCGCCCAAGGCTTCGCCGATCGCGACATGATCTTTCGGTACAAAGGGGAGTTGCGGTGGGGTGCCCCAATGTTTCACCACCACATTGCCCGCTTCATCCTCGCCCTCGGGAACGCCAAGGTCTGGCAAATTGGGCAATGCTTGGATGATGGCATCAAGCTCTGCTTGCGCGACGGCTTCGATCTGGCTGGATTGTTCAATCGTCGCCTTTGCGTCGGCCACTTCGGCCATTAGACGGGCAGCTTCCGCTTCATTCTTCTGCGCCTTGGCAGCCCCAATCGCCTTGGACGCCGAATTCCGGACAGCTTCGGCTTCCATCCGCTTGGTCATCGCGGTGCGCAGGCGGCTATCAATCTCCAAAATGGCAGGCGTTTGGGCAGACAAGCCACGCAGCGCCCAGCTGGCGTCATAATGGGCGGGATTGTCACGAAGGGCTTTTAGATCATGCATGATTAGGCTCTATGTTGTTGTGCGTTCCTGTTAGCGCGCGTTGGACGCGCCTGAAAGAGCGCGCGTGCAGGCAGATGAACCAGACTGCCCGTCTAACTCGACAAAAACCGCGGCGGGTTCTATCTCGCGGGCATGTATCTGATCCTCGCCACTGGTCCGCGCGCCGCCATTGAAGGCGCTTCGAAACTCCTTGACGCACTGGGTGGCTTTGGGGCTGTCGGCTGGTGGGAGTTAGAGCGCCGCCAATACAAACTCGAGGCTTATGCCTACACGCTGGAAGCGGCACAATTTGGCGTAGGTGCCCTGGCGCTATCAGACCCCGATTTGGACGCCCGTATCGCACCGCTGGAGGATGCGGATTGGGTGAAAATGTCGCTCGAAGGCTTGCCGCCTGTGCCCGCTGGCCGTTTCATGGTTGTCGGCAGTCATGATGTCGGCAAAGCAAAAAACGGCACCGTCGAAATCATCATTGATGCTGGTGAAGCTTTTGGTACAGGCCACCATGGGACAACTTCGGGCTGCCTCTTGGCACTCGACCGGCTATTGACGCGCGGCAAGCGCCCGCAGCGGGTTTTGGACGTGGGAACAGGCTCTGCCATTCTCGCCATCGGGGCCGCGAAAACCGGTAGCCGGGTTGTGGTTGGTACCGAGATTGATCCCCGCGCAAACTATATCGCCGGGCTAAATGCCAAACTTAACCATGTCGGCCCAAAGGTGCGCACCTATGTCGCCAATGGCGTACGCCGCGCCTTGATCCGCTCGCAAGGCCCGTTTGACTTGGTTTTCGCAAATATTCTGATGAAGCCGCTGGTGCGCTTGTCGCCAGATCTGGCCAGTATCGTGAAGCCCGGCGGCCGTATCGTATTATCAGGTCTATTGACCCACCAAGAACCAGCCATTCGCCGCGCCTATGGCCAGCGAGGTCTGGTGCTTGAGCATCGATATCGGAAAGAAAACTGGTCGACCTTGACCTATCGCAGGCCGTTGAAGGCCCAATAAGCGCACTTACGCCCGACGGCTCAATTCGTCATAGCTGGTTTCGGTCAGACTGGTCAGAAACTCATTCAGCATTTCGTGGAATTCTGAAGCCTGCATGTGCAAGCGGTTTGGGTTGGGAAAGCGGTAATCCCAGAAACTGGTGATGTGGCTAATCACGCCCATGCTGTGACCCAGTTCAATGAACAAGCGCGGCGCTTCTAGCAAGAACTTCCGGAATGCAGCCGCATTGCCATGTTCGACCAGATCGTTGAAGGCGTCATCATAGAGGCCCAAAATGGCAACGCAGCCGCGTGCGGCTTTCTGGATCGCCTTTTTTAGCGCGATGCGCTGATTGGAAATGGATGCATCTAGCACCCGGTCCATAGCCCCTTCCAAGGACACGCGATCCAAGGCGCCAGCCAAGGACTGAAGCTTGACCATGCTACCGCGAAATTGCCATTTGAAATACAAAAAGCCCTTCCAACTGAAAATGCTGTCCTCAAATTGCTGACCATCTAGGCCCAACGTTATGCGCAACGGGTCCAAACGGGATTCGGTATCCTTGGTCAGGATCGCGTCGACCATCCGCTTAATGCTCTGGCCCATGTGATTATTTGAACCACCGAAAGCCAAGGTGATCAATTGCTGGATTTGCTCGCCAGCAAAGCTGCGCATCCGCTCGATATCTGCCGTGGACATGGCGAAATAACAATCGGCTGGCGAAAAATTATGACGCGTCAACGTCTCTTTGAGGAGAAATGGGTCCAGCGATGGTAACTTGGCCAAAACGCCCAACAGCCTGAAGTCTTCCTCCATATCGCCCTGTTCGCCACCCAGCATTTCAATCAGCGTCGCTTGATAGCCCGATTGTCCAATCAGGATGGATTGGCCACCGGCACGCAGGGTTTTCTTATCAAAAGGAAAGATGATTTTGGTCGCAACCGGACTAGAGCGCGGCATCAAATAGGTTTCATCCGACCGCAGCCGGTGTTTGACAAAAATGGCGCGGTTCAGGGTCGGGTCTTGAAAGAAAGGATGACGCGCATACGCATCCTCTTCATGATTTTGCTCATACACTTGGAATAGATTGAGCACTCGGCTGGTCGAGGCCGTCCTGTATAAGGCTTCAAGACTTCGAAGACCGCGCATGTGCTTTCAGAGACCTCCCAGTCTTGGCGTGCTTATGCTTGCCAAAACTTGGACCAGCTAAAGACTAGATCGGCGTATGTAACTCAATGGATGCAAACAAATTGTGAATCCGTCAGCACCATTGCCTTGCGCGAATTCGGCCATGCCTCTAGGTTCGGTGCATGTTTCAAACTTATGACGTGCGCGGTGGCGCAGACCAAGGCCGCAAGGCACTTCCTTTAATCCGCGCTCAGTTGGAGCAATTGGGCCTTGATGGCCTGTTTGTGCCCCATGAGGACGAGTGGCAGAATGAATATCTGCCCGATTGTGCTGAGCGTTTGGCTTGGGCGACGGGCTTTACCGGCTCCGCCGGGGCGGCCATCATCCTGCGCGATAAGGCCTATTTGTTTTCAGACGGGCGCTACACCCAGCAGGCGCTGAGCCAAACGGCACCCGAATTGTTTGAACAACGCGACCTCGTCGATCAAGGGCCGGCCTTTTGGCTTAAGGCGGAAGCGCCTGCTGGTGCCAAAATCGGTTATGATCCCCGTCTCGTCCCGCCAGATGCCTTGGCCCGTTTGAAAGAATCGGCTGCTCAAGCAGGCGTTGAATTGGTCGCCGTGGGCGTCAATCCGATTGACCAAGCTTGGCAAGATCGCCCTGCGGAGCCAAGTGCGGAAATCGTCCCCCATCCTGAAACCTTCTCTGGTGAAAGCAGCGCGTCGAAGCGCTCGCGCATTGGCGAAAAGCTGTCTGGCGATGGCATTGAGGCCAGTGTTCTCACATCGCCTGCCGCACTGGCTTGGCTGTTCAATATTCGCGGCAAAGACGTCACCCGCACGCCTTTGGCCTTGGGCAGCGCTATTCTGAACAAGGACGGCACGGCGCAATTATTTGTGAAGCCTGAGAAAGTGACGCCAGAATTGCGCGGCTTCTTGGGCAATGAAGTCTCGATCAGCACAGAGCCTGATTTCGTCGAAGCCTTAAAGAAAACCAGCGGCAAGCGCATTTTGGTCGACCCCAGCCTGTCGTCTGCCCATGTGTTTGACGCCTTGCACGCAGCGGGTGCGCAAGTCGTGCGCGGCCAAGATCCCACGATCATGCCGCGCGCCTTGAAGAACGCCGCTGAAATCGCTGGAACCAAGCGTGCCCATGCCCGAGATGGTGTGGCACTTGCCAATTTCCTGCATTGGTTTGACATGGAAGCGCCCAAGGGCAAGCTGACAGAGATCGACATCTGCAAGGCCATCGAAGGCTTCCGCTTGGCGACGGGCGCTTTGCAGGATTTATCGTTTGACTCCATTTCCGGCGCTGGTCCCAACGGGGCTTTCCCGCATTATCGCGTGACGGTCGAAAGCAACCGCAAAGTCGATCAGGATAATTTGTTCCTGCTCGATTCCGGTGGCCAATATCTTGATGGCACCACAGACGTCACCCGCACCGTGGCGGTCGGCACGCCAAGTGCTGAGATGAAAGACCGCTTCACCCGCGTTCTGAAGGGCCATATCGCTTTATCGCGGGTGCGCTTCCCGAAAGGTACCACGGGCTCTGCGCTCGACGCTTTGGCGCGCATGAGCTTGTGGGAAGGCGGCTTTGATTATGACCATGGCACCGGCCATGGCGTCGGCTCTTATCTCGGCGTGCATGAAGGCCCTCACCGCATCGCCAAAGTGCCCAATCATGTGGCGCTGGAACCGGGTATGATCGTTTCCAACGAGCCGGGCTTCTATAAGATTGACGGTTACGGCATTCGCACCGAAAATCTGCAATATGTGACGCCCGCCACCCCGATTGAGGGCGGAGAGCGGCCGATGTTGGGCTTTGAGACGCTAACACTGGCCCCGATTGATCGCCGCTTGATCGTGGTCGAGATGTTGACCGAGGCAGAACGGGTTTGGCTGAACCAGTATCACGCCAAAGTTCTGGCAGAGATTGGCCCACGCGTGGAAGCTGATGTGCGGGCTTGGCTCGAAGCGGCAACTGCACCGCTTTAGCGCTTTATCGCCTTTAGTCCATTGACCTCAAAGGTTGGCTGACCCATCAAAGAAGGGTGAGCCAATCTTTAGCCCCCTTCAAGCATGTTTCTTTCGCCCGCTATTGGTGCGCCCGCGTTTTTTGGACGTTGGGCACGCAGATCCAGATCACGGCGATGGGTTGGCAGGTCTATGACATTGCGCGAGCACGTGGCGACACGATTGAAGAAGGTGCTTTTCTGCTGGGCCTGATTGGTCTGTCGCAATTCGTGCCTTTGCTCATCCTATCCTTGTTTGGTGGCCAAGCAGCCGACCGGTTTGATCGCCGCTTGATCATTCTAGTCTGTATTGCGTTGAAAGTGGCGATTGCGGCGGCCTTGGTGACCGCTTCAGGCTTTGCGCCGTCTGCCTTGATCGCCGCTATCTTTGCCGTTGCCATGGTGACAGGCATGTTGAACGCCTTTTTGCCCGCAGCCAGCTCTGCCATGGTGTCCAACCTCGTGCCGCGCGATCAGCTGCCCCAAGCCATCGCGCTCATGTCTTTAAGCTTTCAAGGTGGCTCCGTTCTCGGCCCCGCTCTGGGCGGCCTCTTGTTCCACTTCGGTGCCAATGTGCCCTATAGCGCTGCCTTGGGACTGTTTATCTGTGGCTGGATTCTGGCCTTTTGGACCAAGGCCCCACCGCAAGAAAAAGTCGAAAGCGGGCGCACCTTTGCGATGATCAAAGAGGGCCTGATTTATGTGCGCGACAATAAGATTGTTTTAGGCGCGCTCAGCCTCGATCTCGCCGTTGTCCTATTGGCCGGGGCGACCGCCCTCCTCCCCGTTTTTGCGCGCGATATTCTCCATGCTGGCCCCACCGCACTTGGGGCCTTGCGCTCTGCCGGGGCGATTGGGGCAGGTGTGGTCTCCATCTTTCTCGCGATCAAGCCGATTGAGCGCAATGTCGGACGATGGATGTTTGGTGCGGTCTTTGTGTTTGGACTGGCGACCTTGGGCTTTGGCCTGTCGACCACTTTGTGGGTTTCGGTCGCCTGCTTGGCAATTGCAGGTGCAGCCGACATGATTTCGGTCTATGTGCGGTCTTCGCTGGTGCAATTGGCAACCCCAGACGCGATGCGTGGGCGGGTGTCGGCGATCAGCTTTGTCTTCATCTCAGCATCCAATGAAATGGGCGAGTTCCAATCCGGTGTAGCCGCCCGCCTGCTCGGCCCCGTCACCGCCGTTGTTGCCGGTGGTATTGGCGCGGTTATGATCGCGGGGGCGTGGATGCGGCTGTTCAAGCCCTTGGCCGAGGCCGACCGCTTTGAAGATGCAGCGCCAGAAAATCAGGCCTCGACCAAAGCGTCTTGACCCTGCTAATCTCAAACAAACATAAAACTAGGGAGCACGACCATGGGCGTTTTAGACGGTAAAGTCATTCTGATTACAGGTGGTGGCAATGGCATTGGCCGCGAGTGCGCGCTGCAAGCCGCGGCTGCTGGGGCCAAAGTTGTCGTCAATGATTTGGGCGGCTCGGTTACAGGCGGTGATGAAGGCTCGGTCGGGCCTGCACAAGCGGTTGCCGATGAGATCAAGGCAGCTGGCGGCCAAGCCGTCGCCAATTCTGACTCTGTCACCGACTTTGCCGCCGTTAAAGGCATGATTGAACAAGCCAAGGATGAGTTTGGTGGCCTTCATGCCATTATCAATCCCGCCGGCATCTTGCGCGATGGCATGTTCCACAAAATGTCCGAACCCGACTGGGATGCCGTGATCGATGTGCATTTGCGCGGCGCTTATAACGTCACCCGCGCCAGCGTGGAATTGTTCCGCGAGCAACAAGACGGGGCCTATGTCCTGTTTACCTCCACCTCCGGCATTATCGGCAATATTGGCCAAGCCAATTATGCCGCCGCCAAAATGGGTGTAGCGGGCTTGTCGCGCATCATCGCGATGGAAGGGGCGTTGAAAAACGTGCGCTCCAACGTTATCGCGCCCTTTGCTTGGACCCGTATGATCGCCACCATCCCCGTGAAGGATGAAGCCAGCGCCCAGCGGGTGGAACGGATCCGCACCCGGATGCGCGCCGATCAGGTCGCCACCTTCGCAGTCAGCCTGTGTTCAGCTGCCGCCAGTCATGTAACAGGTCAAATATTCGGCGTACGTGGCAATGAAGTGGTCGTCTTTGACCAACCAAGGCCAGTCCGCTCGGTATCGAGGATTGACGGATGGACACCAGAGACATTGATCGAACATGGACTGCCCGCTTTGAAAGGTGGATTCATGGGACTGGAGGCAACAGCCGGGGTCTTCACCTGGGATCCAGTCTAACAAAGTTTAGCCTCGCGCTCGCCGTGTGCGGGCTGGCCGCATTTGCCGCCAGCCCAGCGCTGAGCCATGGCGTACATGCGCCCTCAAAGGGGGCACCTAAGCCTGTTTTGGTGCTGGAGGGCGAGTTTGTGGCGACGGAACTCAATGGCCGCCCGCTCAGCCGAAGCGGTGACGCGCCCAAAGCGACTTTGGTTTTTCTGCCCCAAGATGGCGTCAGCGGCTCAACCGGCTGCAATCGACTGAATGGCAGGTTGGTAAGGTCGGGCGCAGACACCACGCGCTTTGGTCCGCTTGCCCTCACCAAAATGGCCTGTACAGGCCCAGCAGGTGCTTTAGAGCGCCAGATGCTGGCGGTCCTGCGTGCTACCAATCAGATCAGCAAATTTGGCAGCGAAGTGCGTTTGCTATCGGCCAATGGCCGCGTGCTTGCGCGCCTGCAAACCATCAGCGCGCGCACCGAAACTGGGCCCAGTCTTTATGGCAAGTCTTGGACCTTGGTCCGCCTAAATGGGCAGGCGCTCGATCCGCAAAGCCTCAGGCCGCAGGTGACGTTTGAAAGCAATCGCATCAGCGGCTCAACCGGGTGCAACCAGTTTTCCGGTATCCACCAGCGCGCTGCAGGCAAGTCCCGCTTCATGAATATGATGCAAACAGAGCGGGCATGTTTGGCCGCGATCGGCGACCCCATGGCGATTGAAGCCGCCTTTATGGCAGCCCTAAGTCAAGTCGATGAGATCAGTTTGACGACAAATCAGATGATCTTGAAGTCCAGTAAGTCGCCAGATGTGCTGATCTTTGAAGCGGGCAATTAAACATGCCAAGGCGGGGGCCGTCCGCCAAATTTCTTGACCATAAAGTCCGCGAAGACTTCCAGACGCTTTGGCTTGCCCCTGCCGGGCGGGCTTAAGAGATGCAAGGTCAATTCGGGCGACCGCCAGTCTTCCAGCGCGCGTTCCAGCCTGCCCGCACGCAAATCTTCGCAGACCAAAAAGTCGGGCAGATAGGCAACGCCGAGGCCTTCGCGAAGGGCTGGCATTTCAATTTCGCCGCCATTGATGGTGATGGGGCCTTGAACCCGCACGCGCAGGTCGTTGCCTTCCCCATCCACATAGCGCCAGAGCGAGTGGTTGGGCGTGTTGGTGTAGCGAAAGCAGCAATGCATGGCGAGGTCTTCGGGCCTGCGCGGCTTGCCCCGCTCTTGCCAATAGGCGGGGGCTGCCACCGTCAACAGGCGCACCGGCGCGAGTTTGCGTGCCAAAAAACTGGAGTCCGGCATGGTGCCAATGCGGATCGCCACATCGAAATTGTCCGCCACCATATCCACAGTGCGCTCGTCCACGCCAAACTCGAGGCTGATTTCGGGATAGGCGCGGATGAATTCCGGCAAGAGGTCGGCCAGCCACAGGCGCGCAAAGGCTTGTGGCGCAGCAATTTTCAGATTGCCACGCGGCACCTCACGGGTTTCGCGGGCTTCGTCCGCTAAGGCAGCAGCCTCTTCCATGATGCGCTGCGCCCGGGCATAGGCACGCTGGCCGGCATCGGTCAGCGAAAACAGGCGCGTGGTGCGGGCAAACAGCAAGACCCCCAGCTTTTGCTCCAGTTCTGCAATCTGCTTGGAGACGGTTGCTTTGGACAAATTGAGATCGCGCGCCGCAGCGGTGACGCTGGCGCGCTCGGCGACTTTCGCAAAGGTCGTGAGAAGGTCGAGGTCTAGACTCATGCGCGGCACCATTTTTTGACACAAATCACGAAACAATCGGTTTCGTTTTTCCCTAGTATTCGAACAATCTGCTTTCGTCCATAAGGCGTTTCAACATCTGTCGTGTCGTTGACGGCAGGTTTAGAAAAAAGGTCTCTTCCCATGACGAAAATCGCAATCATCTATCATTCGGGCTATGGCCATACCGCCGTGGTGGCAGAACATGTCGCCAAAGGTGTGACAGAGGCTGGTGGCGACGCTGTGCTGTTGAAGATCGAGTCCGCCGCACAGGATTTCAATGCGCTTTTGGATGAAGCCAGTACCGCTGACGCCATCATCTTCGGCGCACCTACCTATATGGGTGATGTCTCGGCACCTTTGAAAGCCTTTTTTGAAGCCAGCTCTAAAGTCTGGTTCACCTTGGGCTGGAAAGACAAAGTGGCCGGCGGCTTCACCAATTCCTTGAGCTTTGCCGGGGACAAGGGCCACGCCCTTAATTCGATCCTGACCTTGGCCATGCAGCATGGCATGATCTGGGTCGGCACGGGCCTCGCACCTGGTGCACATAGCAATAGCGATGCGGCCCCTGACGTCGTCAATCGTTTGGGCTATTCTGTTGGTGTTGCAACCCAGTCCGACAATGCGGCACCCGAAATTACCCCGCCAGCAGGAGACCGTGAGTTTGCCCGCCTCTATGGCGTTCGCATAACAGAAATGACGAAGAAAATGAAAGGTTAAGCCATGATTGAGAAACGCGAATTCAACAGTCTGGGCCGCTTTAAAAATAGCTGGCTCAATGCCCGCCACCACTTCTCCTTCGGCCATTATCATGACCCAAAGCGCACGCAATGGGGCACGATACGGGTGTGGAATGATGACGAAATTGCCCCCGGTACCGGCTTTGATCCCCATGGCCATGCCGATATGGAAATCATCACCTATGTGCGCGAAGGGGCGATCACCCATAAGGATAGCTTGGGTAATGTGGGCCGCACCGAAGCGGGCGACGTTCAGGTCATGAGCGCAGGCACCGGTATCACCCACGCCGAATATAATATGGAAGATGAGAAAACGACGCTCTATCAAATCTGGATCTTGCCAGAGAGCGCGGGCGTTGCCCCTTCGTGGGGTGCGGCGAAATTCCCCAAGGATGATCGCTCCGGCCAGTTCATCACGCTGGCTTCGGGCTACTCCGAGGATAAAGGTGCTTTGCATATCCGCCAGAAAGCCCGTGTCTTGGGTGCAACTTTGAAGGCAGGCGAAAGCGTCACCTATGATTTGGCTGCTGGCCGTCACGCCTATCTGGCAGCCGCCAAGGGCGTCGTCGAACTCAACGGCATCGACCTGTATGAGCGCGATGCCGCCGCCATCAAGGACGAGCCCAAATTGACCATCAAGGCCGTTGTCGACGCCGAACTGGTATTGGTCGACGCGCCTTAATACTGCATTGAGGCTAACATGAGAGGCTGGCCGTTCTTCGAAAGTAGGACGGCCACCATGTTGTTTAACAAGCCTCCCTCCCCCGCGCGTTCGCGCCGCGATGTAGGCCATGAAGTCCGCCCCCGTCCTATAGGGCCAAGGCCCAATGGGCCAGACACGCCTTTGATGGAACCAGCGGCCCTAAGTCGCGCCCTTCGCCATGCGGCGTGGCGCGATCCCCGGGCAGAGCGCAAGAAATTCACCGAGGTCTATAGTGCCGTCCGTACCTTGGAACGCACCGCAGCCTATGTCGATCAAGCCTTGGAGCGCTTATCCGAAGTAGCTGAGGCTTTGCGGATCGGCCAAACGACCGAGCACGATTTGATGCGTGGCCTACAAGCGGCGCGGATTGAAGAATTGCTCGACAGTCTTGAGCGGCTCTCGAAAATGGCCGCAAATGGCGGCCTTAACCTCCTCAATGGCGAGTCAGAAAGCCTCTATCTCGACTTTGGACACGAAGCCTTTCGCTATGTCCTCCCGCCATTTGATCTGCGGCGCGGGCCAAAGGGCCTGAATATCCCCCAGATGAAGGACGGCTTCGACAATAGCTCTGAAATCCAGGCTATCAGCCAAGCTGTGGCATTGGCCCAAGTCCGGGTCGGTCAATTTGCTGCCCGCCTCAGCCATGATGCGGGGATGCTGGTCCGCATGGCCAAGACCTATGAAGCCGACATCTCCGTTGAGGGTGACATTGGCCCAAGCCAGGAACGCGCCGACTGAGTCACCCGCCGGTTTCACTGAACCAATTCAGCGCCTGACGCGTAGAGAGCTTTGAAAGGTGTTCAACATGTTCAAAACCCTCCAAAAGGCAGCCGCCCTAACAGCCGTCGCTCTGAGTGTGGCCGGTTGTGCCACGACGGCATCCGCTCCGACTGCAAAAGCGCCACAGCAACTTGTTCTGGAAGATTATTTCAAGGGCAAAACGACCGCTTGGGGCGTGTTCCAAGACCGTAACGGCACGCTGATCCGTCAGTTCAAGGTCGATATTGATGGCCAATGGGACGGTTCCGTCCTCACCCTCGATGAACGCTTTGATTATGCCGACGGCGCGAAAGAGCAACGCATCTGGAAGATCAAAAAGACGGGTCCCAACAGCTATGAAGGCACGGCGGGCGATGTGCGCGGCGTGGCACGCGGCCTCATTCAAGGCAACCAATTGTCGTGGGTCTATGATGTTGACTTGAAGGTCGGTGAGCGCACGGTCTTAGTGACATTTGATGATCGGATGTGGTTGCAGCCAGACGGTATTCTGATCAATCGGGCAAAAGTGAAGAAGTTCGGCATCGTCTTTGGTGAAGCCACCATCGTGTTTCAGCCGGTAAAGCCCTAAGACGACGATCAAGCCGCCACAAATTTAATGTTGGGCCACCTTGCCGAAACCCAATTTTGCGATCATTTTAGGCTTTGCTGGGCCCAATTCTCGAATTCGCAACGGGGTTGGATAAAGAGGAGAAAGACATGGTGAAGTTATTTTCTGCCGCTGCGCTGCTCTTAGCGATGACCTTTGCTTCCACCGCATCTGCCGACCCACTGCAAGTCAATGTGACCTACAGCGAGGCGGCTCAAAAAAAGATGGAAAAGACCTATGGCGTGCGAGAAAAGGCCGTCATTCAAGAGATGGTTGAACGTAGCCTGCGCGAAAGCCTTGGTGACCGGGTAGCCCGCGTCGATGTCGTGATCAACGATCTGACGGCCAATCGTCCGACTTTCAAGGAATTGGGCGATAAGCCGGGCCTGTCCATGCAGAGCTTCGGCATTGGCGGGGCGGACGTTTCCGGCAAAGCTTTTGATGCGGCGGGCAAATTAATCGGCCAAGCCAGCTATGACTGGACAGGCGACATCATCTGGGCAGACACCGCTTGGATTTGGTCGGATACAGACCGCACCTTGTCTGTCTTCGCACGGAAATTGGCGCAGGCTGTTCCGGGGTAAGGGCCCTTTAGAACAATTTCTAGCCGATCAATTCAATCAGCGGGGCCTAAACGGGCCCCGCTATTTTTTGTTCGATTCGTAAGCGAGAATGCCAAATTTACCGAACCAATCTGTGTGTCAAATTCACACACACCTCTTAGACCACCAGCACCTTCGATCCAATTTTGGCACACGCGCACGGCCATATTTGCCAAAATGGACGAAAAGAGCGCAAAAATCACAGAAACGTGACAAATTACTCGGAAGAAATAGGGTCCAATTCCGCGTAATGTTTCTTAGGGTGGGCCGAATTTTGCTACCCCGGGTGAAAGCTTTTTCTGGAAGGATTTGCACGATGACTAAGGTTACCCACGTTTCAGTTGCCTCACTTGATGGAATTACTGAGACTGAGGAGGCTCTATTCTGTGCATTTCGCGATTCAAATCCAGATCTGGCCAGCCCATATTTTTCCGCCGACTTCTTAAAGGCGATCGCGCCACATACGCCTGGCAGCATGTTGGCGCGTTTTCATGACGGCGACGAGATTGTTGGCTTCTTTGCCTATCAGAAACGCGGGCAAAGCTTGCAGCCGGCCGGTGCCCCTTTGGCCGATTATCATGCAGCCGTCATGAAGACCGGCTATGCGCCCGACTGGTCACTTCTTCTGGCAGCAGCCGGCGCAAAGCGGTTGGAGTTTAACGGTCTAATAGGCGCTGAAGGTCTTGATCGCGCGCCCATCGTCAAGCATCGCCAAATTGCCGCGCTCACCGATGGCTTTGAAGCTTGGTTTGCAGCACAAAAAGCCCGCGCACCAAAATATTTCAAAAACCTGGGCCGCTGCACACGCAATGTCGCCAAGGATTTGCCAGAGCTGAAATTTGAATGGACCGACGTTTCCCCCGCCTTGTTGGACTGGGTTCTGACCTTGAAGGTCGATCAATATAAGCGCTCTGGCATGCACGATGTGTTCAGCTGCGGCTGGACCCGCGACTTGCTTTTCGCCTTGGCGGAGCAAAAGTCTACCGGTTCAAGCTTGCGGGCCGGCATTTATCGTCGGGGCGACGAATTGGTTGCCGCTGAAATCTGCATGATCGACGGGGAAGATTTGCATTTCTGGTTCCCGGCCTACAACCCAGCCTATAGCCGCTATTCCCCCGGCCTGCTCTTGACCTTCGACATCATCCGCCACGCCTCTGACCTCGGGTTTAAGGTGTTTGACTTTGGTAGCGGCGGTGAAGCCTATAAGTCGCCGATGACGATTGACGGCCCGCTTTGCTATGAAGGCCAAGTCGGCCAAGCCTTGACTTTGCCCTTGAAGAGCGAAGGCTTGCAACGCGCCTGGCTCAGCGTCTGGCGGCGCGCACATATTGTTCGGGCATGCGAAGTGTCGATTAAAGGTCAACTCTTAGCGTGTTGGCGTCTGTTAGAACGGGCACACATCCGCGCACGCGCACGTTTTGCGGCGCGCCTGCAGCAGCCTGCGACCTAAAGGCCAATCTCCAGCGTACACATTTCGCCCAGCGACGGCCGGGCGACCGATACGCGGCGCAAATTGGGTAGGCTTGGCTTCAAGCGCTCGGCTACCCAGGCGCAAATGTTTTCCAGCGTCGGTGTCTCAAGGCCTTCGATCTCATTCAGGAACGAATGATCGAGCACATTGCGAACTTCGCTAATCGCTTTGGCGAGTTCGGCAAAGTCGCGCACCCAATGGTCTTTGCCATCGGCCTCATCCTCAACCGATACATCCAGCCGGAAGGAATGGCCGTGCAAACGGCGATAGGGATGGCTTTCATCGCCTTGGTGGAGATGATGGGCGGCGTCAAAAGTTACGCTTTTGGTCAAGAGGCAGCGGGTCACGGGATTCCAAGCATTTTATGTGTTTGCAGGCTCAATCGCCATTGTGGATGCGCAAGACAATAGGCGACCGCAGCTTGGGTGTTTTTATCCGTGTGCGGGCCGTCCATGGGTTGAAGGTAAAAATTGTTGAAGGCGAGCGCCTCAAACCGGTCTGGCATGGCCAAGGCTTGGGGATAAACCAGCTTCAGCTCATGGCCGCTGACCTGTGCGAGTGCGGCATTCGCCTTGGGGCTGACGCAGATCCAGTCAATCCCTTCCGGGGCTGCAATCGTGCCATTGGTCTCCACCGCAATCTCAAAGCCTGCGTGATGCAGCGCCTCGATCAGGGGGGCGTCAAGCTGCAGCAATGGCTCTCCGCCCGTGCAGACGACATAGGGATGGCCGAGTTGCAGATCAGGCCAAAGCGCCGCGACTGCCTCTGCTAAGGCCTCTGCAGTTTCAAACTTGCCGCCGCCTTCGCCATTGGTGCCAACAAAGTCTGTGTCGCAGAATTGGCAAACGGCATCCGTGCGGTCCTGCTCCCGCCCGCTCCACAAATTACAACCGGTAAAGCGCAGGAATACCGCCGGACGGCCGGCTTGGGCCCCCTCGCCCTGCAGGGTGTAGAAACGCTCTTTCACCATATAGGTCATGGGGCCACGCGCGCGCCTTGCAGAGCCTGGCCCTGATGCTGGGCCTGCCATTGTTGCCAGCCTGCGGCCCGCAACTCACACGCTGGACAGGTGCCACAGCCATACCCCCAGTCGTGCCGCAGCGAACGGTCGCCCGTGTAGCAGGTGTGGGAATGCTCCACCGTGAGGTCAATCAAGACGTCGCCGCCCAGAGCAAACGCAAGGTCCCACGTCTGGGCTTTGGTCAGATACATGAGCGGCGTCGCCAACTTAAACGAGACATCCATGCCGAGCGACAGGGATTGCTCCATCGCATCCAACGTCGCACGGCGGCAATCGGGATAGCCAGAATAGTCGGTCTCGCACATGCCGCCGACCAAAACCCCCAGCCCACGGCGATAGGCCAAAGCCCCCGCAAAGGTCAAAAAGACCAGATTACGCCCTGGCACAAAGGTTGTTGGCAGGCCGGAGTCCGCCATGGCGATGGCGGTATCGCGGGTCAAAGCCGTGTCAGAAATCTGCCCCAAAAGCCCGAGATCCAAGAGGTGGTCATCGCCCAGCTTTTGGCCCCAGTCCGGCATGGTGGCGCGGATCGCTTCCAAAATCACCAAGCGCTGGTCCAATTCCACGCGGTGCCTTTGACCGTAATCAAAGCCAATCGTCTCCACGCGGTCATATCGCGACAACGCCCACGCCAAGCAGGCCGTAGAATCCTGACCGCCTGAGAACAGGACAAGCGCATGTTTGGGCTCAATCACGAGGAGACTTTCACGGAAGCAGAACGGGGGGATGGGCGCGTTCCATAGCCTATTTTCGGCGAAACCGAAACTACTAGAGCGCAGAAGGTTTCTCCCGTCGAAGCCGCAAGCCCGATGAAGCGCTTTCCCATTTGCGGGGATGAGACGTGCACGAACAAAAGGATGTATTATTTTACTATGTTTGAAGCATTCAGGCATTCTCGAAGTCATTAGGTTGGTAACTTCGGTTTTCCTTAACTAAGCCACAACACTCCTGAGGTAATGTCAGGCCTAATTACTCAACCAGTATCAAGAAGTTTAGGTGACACTTGAGCAGCATCGTATCTTACGTAAAACTGGACTCTGAGACACTTGAAGCTGTCTTGAAGCTCCATGAGCGTTATGCAAACGGGATCGCTGGTGGCAAACGGGCCTCTTTGAAATTTGTCGACTTTTCAGGGATTGACCTCTCCGGCCGCAATTTAGCCGATGCCGAATTGACCGGATGTGCGTTTGAAAACGCCAAACTGATCAAAACGATCTTTGAGCGCGCCATCCTGTTTGCCTGTGATTTCCGCAAAGCAGACCTACGCGGGGCCCGCATGGCGAAAGCGGATATGCGCGGGGCCAATTTGCGCGGCGCAGACCTGTCCCATGCTGACTTGACCCAGTCGGACTTCCGCGAAGGCGAAGTCGCTGTAGCCGACAAGAAAAACGGCATGATGGTGGTTAAGCACCGCATGCGACCCGGCGACGCTGAGGGCACTTTGTTTGTCGGCGCCACGCTCGATGGCTCGCAGTTCAATGGCGTCCAAGCCAAGGGTGCAGACTTCCAAGATTGCTCCATGAAGGGTGCCAAGCTGTCTGGGGCTATTTTGAAGGATTGCAATCTGGCTGGTGCCGATTTGCAAGACGCAGATTTGACCGGCGCTAGGCTGGAAGGCGCGCATTTCGAAGATGCGATTCTGACCGGTGTTGCGCTGGGCTATAGCAAGATCGACCCCAAAATGGCCAAGGGTGCTTTGGGCGACCCAAGTGACAGCGCAAAAATTCGCGCCATCCAGCTCGAAAACATGGCCAATGACCATCAAGCTTGGTGGGAAAGCAACGGCAGTGCAGGCAAGCATGCGAAATTCGATGGGGAAGACCTTCGCCCGATGGCGTCGATGTTTAAGGGCATGCGCCTGACCGCCATTTCAGCGGTTAAATGCAACGGGGTTGGCGTGCGCTTTCTATCGACGCAGTTGCAAGGTGCGAATTTCTCCGAGGCCGACTTACGCGGGACCTGTTTCGCAGGCGCTGACTTGCGCGGGGCAAACTTTACGCGTGCGCGCCTGAAGAAGGCCGACTTCCGGAACGCGAAGCTTAGTCCTTTGCGCATTAGTGCGGACAAGACCAAGGCAACCGACTTCACCGGCGCTGAAATGCGCTACGCCAATTTCGACCAAGCCGATATTCGCGAAGCCCTTTTCTATGATGTCGATATG
>NZ_JBMLTR010000153.1:0-1261 GCF_049239865.1 Aquidulcibacter sp. | reverse complement strand
GCACGCGACCCAAACGGGCCACACGATTGGGACCCGAGTTGTAAGCCGCCAGTGCTAATCTTATGTCGCTGAACCGGCCGATCTGGATGGCAAGGTAACGAGCGCCTGCACGCAGGTTTTCTTCGCTATCAAACGCATCGCGCACGCCAAGCTCAGCAGCGGTTCCCGGCATCAATTGAGTTAGCCCTTGTGCGCCGACTGGACTTATAGCACGGCTATCGTAGGCGCTCTCAATGATAACGAGTGCATGAAGGAGTTTCGGGTCCAAACCTGTCTCGTTTGCGATCCGTGTAATCAGTCGATCGAGGGGCTGATTGGATGGTAAAAGCCGCACATCTATAAAATCATCTGTAGACGGATTATCAGGAGCGTCGGTATCGCTTTGCGGGTGGCCCTTACCCTTAGCTCTAGCGCTTGGAGCGGCCGCCGGTGGCACCAGAGCGGCGCTTGGATCTGCCGGATCGATCAATGGCGGCCTGCGTTCAAGGCCAGAACTCGCAAAGAGAGTTCCGCCAGATGTTGCCCAATCGACAGGCTCGGCCAACGCAGAGCTTGGCGTCAGCATACCTAGAGCCAGGCTCCCGGCCAAAAGAAAGTAGACAGAGGAACGGCCTACCACGTCACAGCCGCCCGATAGATGCCCGCCAACTCACCCTGCGAGACAGGACCGAAATAACGGCTGTCAAAGCTTGCTGGATGATCGCCGAGGAGGAAGACCTCGCTGGTGGATAAGGTCCGACAGCCATTCCAGGCCGGAAGAAGATTGCCTTGCCGATCCGAACGAGCAGCGACTAGGGTTCTCTTGTTGATTGTAACGACGCTGTCGTGCCGACACACAAAATCGCCAGCGAGTCCCGCCACCCGCTTGATCAACATCGTATCCTTTGGATAGACCAGCTTCTCGACCAGATAATTCTGGGCGGTGCTGTTCATCGGCATCGCAATAATGTCGCCTCGTTTGATATCGGCGACTTCGCCTAAGCGCACATAGACGCCTTTAGCCATCGATGGGGTCTCGTTCAGGATCATAGGCGGATTTGTCTTAAGCTCGGGCAATGCCGCATTCGCGACGAACAAGCTTTGCATGAGTGCAATCACGAGGAGAGGACTTGCGTTCATGGCGCAGGCTCCAAAATCAGATCACGGGTCAGGAGAACCTGAACTCTGGATCCTTGAGCAATGCGAATGCTCGGTTTGACTTCAAGTTCACGGTCAATCAGGCGACCGCCAACGCGAGCAGCCTCAATTGAGGCGGCATCGC
>NZ_JBMLTR010000152.1:0-1866 GCF_049239865.1 Aquidulcibacter sp. | reverse complement strand
GGTAATGCCTTGCCCGTCCTTGGTGGTGAGGTGATAGGCTGGCATTTGATACTTGCGCCAAGGGCTGGCCGCGACGCGCCCTTCTGGATCATCATCCAGATTAGAGGCGTCAATCGTTACCCCGCCAGAGCAGATCAAGGAATCATAGCGCCCACCTTGGCGGATCTGATCAATCGCCCAGCGCACAAATTCGTCGACATAGCGGGCGTAATTGGTGAATAGGATCCACGGCTGGAAGGAGCGCCATTCTGTGCCTGAATAATGGGTCAGGCGCTTTAGCGAATAATCCACCCGCAACCCATCATACAAAGCGAGCGGTCGAGGTTGGCCTTGCAGGATTTCAAACTCACCATCGACGATTTCGTCGCCGACAGCGGTCAGTTGCGGCGTCGGGAACCAGCGCGCTAATTCCTGCGGCGGTACATCGCCGACCCCAAGGTCGGTTACGCCGTCGATGACGTAGGAATAAGGCATCTCAGCATCGGACAGGCCGACTTCAACGGTTGCGCCATATTCGCCAACCAAGGGCTCAAGATTTTCAAGCAGATAGTCGGTGAACAGCGCCGGATGGGTGACCGTCGTGGTGTAAACACCTGGCGCGTTAAACTTCGCATAAGCACGCTGGGATACGGGCGGCGGACCGTCCGGCGCATAAGTCACGCGGATTTCGGGATAGCGAAAGCGTGCGCGCTCTTCTGGAGTGGGGGGAACCCGGGTTTGAACAAACCGGGCGAGGGCATCGTGCAGGGCCTGAACGGATGCTGCGTGGATGTCTTGAAGCCTATCAATCGCTTCTTGTGGAGATTTGCATGGAAACATGGCCACATCTGGCTGTTTGAGGCCTGCTTGTCAATCGCAAGATTATGACAAGGGCGATCTGCGACCCGAAGTCCACGTCGCAGACCGCCAGATGGTTTAGCCGATCCCGTCGAACAAGGCCGAGGAAATATAGCGCTCTGCAAAGCTGGGGACGATAAAGACGATCCGCTTGCCGGCATATTCAGGGCGTTGGCCCAATTTGATCGCCGCAGCCAAATTAGCTCCGGTCGAAATCCCGCCGGGCACGCCTTCGGTGCGGGCCAGATCGCGGCTGAAATCAAAAGCCTCCTCATTGGTCACGGTGATGACTTCATCAATCACCGACCGATCCAGCACTTCTGGGATAAAGCCCGCGCCAATGCCTTGGATCTTGTGCGGCCCAGGTGCGCCGCCGGACAAAACCGGGCTGCCCGCTGGTTCCACCGCGACAATCTGAATGCCGGGATTGCGCTGCTTCAACACTTGGCCAACCCCGGTGATCGTGCCGCCGGTGCCGACACCTGCCACAAAGGCATCTACTTTGCCTTCTGTATCGATCCAAATCTCTTCAGCCGTCGTGCGACGGTGCACAGCTGGATTGGCTGGATTCACAAATTGGCCCGGAATCAAGGCGTTTGGCGTTTCTTCGACCAATTGCTTGGCGCGCGCGACAGCGCCCTTCATGCCTTCCGCACCGGGCGTCAGCACTAGCTCAGCCCCAAGGAAGGCCAGCATTTTGCGGCGCTCTAAGGACATGGTCTCTGGCATGACAAGGATTAGGCGATAGCCACGCTGGGCCGCCACAAAGGCCAAGGCAATGCCCGTATTGCCCGAAGTCGGCTCCACCAAGACAGAGCCTTCCTTGATCAGGCCGCGGCTTTCCAATTCCTCAATCATGGAAACCCCGATCCGGTCTTTCACCGAAGCGATCGGGTTGAAGAATTCCAGCTTGCCCAAAAGTTCTGCCTTCACACCATACTTGGCAGCGATCTTGTCTAGGCGTACCAAAGGCGTTGCGCCAATTGTCTCTGTAATGTTCGAGAAAATCCGGCCTTGTGCGCGTATCGC
>NZ_JBMLTR010000151.1:0-2202 GCF_049239865.1 Aquidulcibacter sp. | reverse complement strand
GTCAATACATGGCTGTTGCTGTCAATTCCTGTTAAAGAGCGCTTCGAAGTTTTGCTCAAAGCAAGCTGTTACATTCATTCGCGACCTAGAAGCGCGGTTTCAGGATCATCATGCCCTTCCCTACTCTACCCGCCGTCTTTGAAGCCGCATTGACGGCCCAAGGCTATGGCGAGCCTACCCCCGTTCAAGCAGCTGTTCTCGCCGAAGAACGCGCTGACGCTGACCTTTTGGTGTCGGCTCAGACTGGTTCTGGCAAAACAGTTGCCTTTGGTCTCTCGATTGGCCCCACACTTTTGGCTGGCGAAGAGCGCCTTGGCCGAGGTGGCGCGCCTTTGGCGCTGGTCATCGCGCCAACCCGCGAATTGGCCCAGCAGGTGGCCCGAGAACTTGAATGGCTTTACGCCAAAGCCGGTGCACAAGTTGTTTGCTGCGTCGGTGGCATGGATGCCCGCCAAGAAGCCCGCAAGCTGCAAGCCGGCTGTCACATTGTCGTCGGCACACCAGGGCGCTTGCGTGACCATATGGAACGCGGCCGGGCAGACTTCAGCGCGCTGCGCGCCGTCGTGCTCGACGAAGCCGATGAAATGCTTGATCTGGGCTTCAAGGATGATCTGGAAGCCATTCTGGACGGCACGCCCGAAGAAAAGCGCACCCTCCTCTTCTCCGCCACTTTGGCCAAAGACATTGTGACGCTGGCCAAGCATTATCAGCGCAATGCGATCCGCATTGATACCACAACACGCGACGTGCCCCATGGCGATATTGAGTATCGCGCCATTCGCGTCGCACCGAACGAGCTTGAATTAGCCGTGGTCAATGTTCTGCGCTTTTATGGCACCGGCGGGGCCTTGGTGTTTTGTGCGACGCGCGAAAGCGTGCGGCACTTGTTTGGCAGCCTGCGCGAGCGCGGCTTCTCGGCGGTCGCCCTCTCGGGTGAGCTGTCGCAGAAAGAACGTACCGATGCGCTGCAAGCGCTGCGCGATGGCCATGCCCGCGTCTGTGTGGCGACCGACGTCGCGGCACGCGGCCTGGATTTGCCAGATCTGAACCTCGTCATCCACGCCGAATTGCCCCAGAATAAGGCCGCCCTCTTGCACCGCTCTGGCCGGACAGGCCGGGCTGGCCGCAAGGGGATTTCAGTTGTTTTGGTGCCAACCACACGGCGCAAAAAGGCCGAACAATTGCTGCACTCGGCAGGGGTATCTGCCACTTGGTCGGGCCCGCCCAGTGCGGAATCCATCCGCGCCGCAGACCGCGACCGCTTGATGAATGACCCGATGCTGAAAGAGCCCGCCAGCGAAGAAGATGTCGGCCTCGCCGCAGCGCTTCTGGAAGCTTCAGGCCCAGAGCAAGTGGCAACCGCCCTCATCCGTCTCTACCGCTCGCGCCTGCCAGAGCCCGAGGATTTGTTTGAGCCCGTGCCCGAGCCGCGCGGTCAACGCCCGGATCGGGGTGAGCGTCCGGCCCGCATGCGCGACCGCCCTGAACGCGATCCGCGTGACTTTGGCGGCCAAGAAGGTTCTGGCGCGCCGTGGTTCCGCCTGTCGGTCGGGCGCAATTCAAATGCAGACCCAAAATGGCTGATCCCGCTCATCTGCCGGCTTGGCCATGTCACCAAGAATGACATTGGCAATATCCGCATTTTCGACCGCGACACCGTGTTCGAAATCGACCCCCGCGTCGCCGACCGCTTCATGCAGGCCGTTTATAATCATCCAGATGATGCGATGCGGATTGAGCCAGCCAATGACCCCGGCAATGCCAAGGGTGCGCCCCGTCGTGATGGCCCCAAAAAGGGCGGCAAAAAGGGTAAGCCCAATGCGCCGGTAGCTTCCGGCGAACGCGGCCCGCGCGGCATTGTCGGCCCACCCCGCACCAAGGGCGGCCCACCTCCTTTCGGGAAGAAGTCATTCAAAAAGAAAGTTCGTATGGACTGAGGCACCCGCCCAACACCTTTAGCCCCGCGAGGAAAACCTCCGGGGGTTTGGCTGTTGCTCTTGGAAAGAGCAGAGGGGCCGGGGCGCGTGGTACGCGCCAAATGAGGTGGGCCAGATTAACGGACTGGCCCGGAATACGACGCAAACCGTGCGCCCCGGCTGAATAAGTGTGTGTGCTCGGGGTGGGTAACGAGGCCACCTTGTGGTGTAGTTCTTCCCCCGCCTAGTACGTAAAGGCCTCATCCTAGAAGCGCGTGCTCCTAAA
>NZ_JBMLTR010000150.1:0-2572 GCF_049239865.1 Aquidulcibacter sp. | reverse complement strand
ACGCCATCGAGGACGAGGCGCATGCCCTTGTCATGCAGGCCAGCTGCCAGCTTCTTGACGTCGTCGCGCGTGCCATATTCGGGCGAGACTTTGAAATAATCATTGGCGTCATATTTGTGGTTGGTGAAGGCGTCATGGATCGGCCCCAAATAGAGGACATCGACATCGAGCGCTTTAACATAGTCGAGTTTGCTGGTCAGACTGTCGAGATCGCCACCCCAGAAATCGAGCTCATGCGTCCAAAGGCCCTGCTCTGGTAGGAGCTTCCCACGCTTGGGCGTGCTGGACCATGGGTGCAAGGTGCGCGGGGCGGCATAGAGTGCGCGCTTGGCTTCTAGATCACGCGAGGGCGCGAACCGATCTACCATCACCTGATACACCACCGGGCCAATGCGCCAATCGGCTTCACGTGCGGCGAGCTTGGGCGCGAGCGCCAAATCATGGGGATTAGCGAACGAGATGGGTTCAGACACTTTCGGGCGTTCCTTGTGTTGCACGGGGCGCGGTGTTTGGGCAAAAGCCGAGGTGCAGACAAGCAAAGCGCTCGCCGCACAGGCACCCGTGCGTAGGATCGTTTTCCAGCGATTCTTCACCATTTAGCATGCCACCCAGTTGCTTGTTGTTTTCCTACATAGTGCCGGAATGGCGCCGAAATGCAAGGGTGCTAGATGCGGCTCGACCCCTGCCACAAATAGGATTAGAGCAGTGGCTAATTCTATCTGATCGTGAAAAGTTAAAGAAACTTGGCTTTGAATTCAGACGGATTGGGCAACCAAACTAGAAATAAGGTCGCACGACGCAAGAGGCTGAGAATGACCCTAAAGGGATTGTCACGATGAACCGGCGCTGGATGATTTTGGGCGGCACAGGCTTTGGCTTAGCCGCTGGATGGGGCATTTGGTCTTGGTTCTCGCGCAGCAAAACTCGCGACCGCCGCACGGCCGCGCCCGAACCCGCCCCCGCCCAGCCAACGCCTGAACCAGCTCCTGCTCCCGCCAAGCCAGAAGTGGCAAAAACCGGGCCTGCCAAATCGTCCATCCGCGAAGGCCTGATCAAAGACCCTGCCGTGCGCGAGAGCCCCGAAGCGGCGATTGCACGCGGGACCGGCCTTGCTTGGCGCAAGCCGCAATTAGGGGAAGTGGTGACGCCGGACAAATGGTTGGCCGTGCGCCCCTTGAGCGAACCGGGCTTTGCCGCCCGCGCGGGTGCTGGCGTCGACATTACGGATGCGGTATTTCGCGAGGTGGTCGGTGATCGGGAACTGGCCGCAGGTCCTGTGGTATTTGCCATTCGGGGTGCGGTTTCAGACCGTTCGAGCAATCCTTATGCCTCTGGCCACCGCTTAACGATTGTGCCGCCAGACCATTTGAACTTCTGCTGCACCATTGGCGTGTGGGACCCTGAAACCAAGCAATTGTCGACTTATGCGGCCTCGACCGTGCCGAACCGCACCGCGATTGTATCCTCCGCTTTAGGTGTTCAGGCGGCCAATATGTTGTTGCCCGGCGTGTTTGATTATGTGCCGGGCTCGCACTCTAATTATAAGAAGTATGGCTTCCCCTTCTCCATCATCGGGGCACTACGCCAGAATGGGGCGGGCGGCGGCGCAGGCGCGCTGAAGGTGCTGCGCGCGACGACCCCGACAGGGATGCAAGGTGCGAATGTCTCAAGCACCACGGACGATAACATTCATTGTGCAGAGACGCCCTTGCTGGAGCCCTATGACCGCTTCTCGTCGGAAGGCTGCATGGTGGTGGCCGGGCGCTATACGCCGCAAGAAGGCCACACCGGGCCTTGGGCACGCTTCTTGAAGGACGCGAAGTTTAAGGGCCGCTCGAAAGTCACGGTCATTCTGGCCAATAGTACGCAACTGCCAGTGGTATGACCTGCTTGCCTTAACACGGACGCCTAACTGGGCTATGAGGCCCGCCATGAGCACTGCACACGCCCTTTTTGCCCTGTTTCGAATTATCAGCCCGGCACGCCGCTGACTTCGATTCCGCGTGCCGGGAAGACATCGCCACAAAATCAAGTCATGACACGCGTGGCGTGAAACCACGCAGCGCGCTTAGATAAAGACCGAACCGATGACCTCAGAACCACGCGACTATCGCCCGACCATCTTTCTGCCCGACACCCCGTTCCCGATGCGCGCAGGCTTGCCGCAGAAGGAACCGCAATTTGTCGCGAAATGGCAGGCAGAAGACCTCTATGGCCGCCAGCGCAAGGCCAGCGCCGGGCGCACGCGCTTTGTTTATCATGATGGCCCACCCTATGCGAACGGCAACTCCCACATCGGGCACTCGCTGAACAATAGCTTGAAGGACTTTGTCTGCCGTTCCCGCCAAGTCTTGGGCTTTGACGCGGACTTTGTACCTGGCTGGGACTGCCACGGTCTGCCCATTGAGTGGAAGGTCGAAGAAGAGTTTCGCGCCAAGGGCCGCAAAAAGGACGAAGTGCCAGCTGCCGAATTCCGCGCCGCCTGCCGCGTCTATGCGCAAAAATGGGTCGATATCCAAAGCGGTGAGCGCCAGCGCATGGGCTTGATGGCCAATTTCGCCAATCCGTATCG
>NZ_JBMLTR010000149.1:0-9173 GCF_049239865.1 Aquidulcibacter sp. | reverse complement strand
CACGCTCCATAAGTTCGCGCGGCAGCATGAGCTGCGAACGTGCATCATAGACGCCGTTCTGAACAAGTGCCCGAACACCCGAGCCATAATCCAAGCCGTCAAGATCTAGCTCTTGAACGATGGGCAAATCCAGCTTGCGACCCATGAAAGCAAAAAGTCGCCTCACTTTATACGAGCTGCAACCTGTAAGCAGCGCGGTCATGAGTTCAGGCCGCAGATTGCGCAGGCCGTCCATTATGTCATACGCTTCCAGCAGACTTACAGACTTGGGGCTTAGATAGAGTAGCTCCAAGATTGCCCGCTCAGGCGCAGAGGAGCGAAGCTGAAAGCCTTCATAAGTCGCTTGGCGGACACCGAGATGCGGCGGCAGAAAGTCAGTCTGGGAATGCTGGATTTCAACCTGCCAAGCGGCCTTGAACCATTTAGGAAGCGTCGCGCCATTGGGACCAAACAAATGGACTGGTTCAACGCCAACCCGCGCATAGTGCGCAAAGCCGTCACAATTTAGGGCTGTCACCCCCCCGACATGGATCGCCAAATCTGATTGCGCTTGCAAACCAGAAAGGGAGGCTTGCCACGTCAGTTCATCGTTGGGGCGCTTAAACACGCCGGGGCTTAGCCTTTCCAGCCAACCGCTTTTCACATATTGGTTAGTAAGGCTGTACGACACCCCTCGCTGGCTCAGCCACGCTTGAGTGACGAGACCTTTGCTTGGCCAATCATCAAGGACATTTTGTATTTTTGATGCTACATTCGTATTCATAATATGAATTTGTCATAAAATATGAAAAATTCAATGAAGTCTGTATGGGCTGATGGGTGGGAATTTGAAAGCGTCAAATAGCTGCCTCAGGCCGCGACTTGTTCATAGGACAGACGAAGAAGCGAAGAGATAGGCAAAGTCGGCATTGAAAAAGTCGCGCCATCTCGGTCACAGAACTCAACGAGTACAAAGTCGTCATCCAACAACTCGACCACGGTTCCAACCTGGCCTAGCACGAGACCCAAGTCGCTCTGATCGCTCAAAAGCGCGACGGTATCTAGCAAAGTGGGTTGCACTTTAGTCATGGTTTTGTCCTCAGATCCGGCTCGCCTGTCACTCACAACAAAGGCCGAAACAAACTTTGCGCCGCCGCCTCCAGTCCGTATCACCCATAATGATCGCACAAAAGCTGACTTGGCACCATGAATAAGTTTCCAGCCCTATGCCCGATGCAAGCATAAACACTCTTGCCTTGCTAGAACCAATTCGATGGGTCGGAGACAGAATATATTCCGTCAACTTGGCCTCAGAGATTGATGCTTTATCACCAAAGGGCTGCATCACTCCCGCCCGATGGCGAACCGTCCGGCTACCTTTTCAGCAATAATCCGTGCGGCAGTATCGCCGGGGTGCGCATAGCGTTCGGTCGATGATGCGTTTGCATGACCTAGAGCTCGACCTACTAGATACAGCGATGCACCATCTTCGACCGCGAATGTTGCAAAGCTATGGCGCAGGTCATGAAGACGGACGTCAGAGAGGCCCGCAAGTTCCCGGACTTTCAGCCACGCTTTATTGACCCCCAACACCGGCTTACCGGAGATTTGAGACATAAAGACATAAGGCCCCAATCGCGGCAGGTATTCGAGGATCGTCCGTGCTTGCTCTGACAGAATGATCGTGCGTGATTTATTCTGGCTACCCATCTTGGTTCGCACTGGCGGCAGAACAAGTCGCGAGCGCTCGATGTCAACTTCAGACCAGTTTAGTTCTGTGATTTCGTTACGGCGCGCGCCAGTCAACATGATTAAGCGAATGATGTTGGCATAACTGGGCGCGATCACCCATGCTGCTTGTGCTTCTTCAAGAACGTTCCAGAGCCTTTGAGCCTCTTCTGTCGTCATGGATCGTTCACGGCGATTGTCGCGCAGCTTTTGGACTTTCGAGCAAGGATTAGTTTCCAATATCTCCCGCCAAATCGCCCACGAAAACATCGCAGACAGACATCTTAGGCCTCGGGACGCGGCACTTGGTCCGCCTTTGACAATAGAACGGCCCCGGGGGCCAGTCTTGATATCCTGTGAAGTCTTGCCGTCAGCAATGTCTCTTTGCCACGCGGCGAGATCGCTGGGCCTGATGTCCTTCGCAACAACATCATCCAGAAGAGGCTTGATGTGGCGCTTGTATGATGTGGCATCGACTGACCAAGACGATTCCCGCTTTAACGGCTTATCATTAGGTCCATCGCGGAAATACAATTCGAACAACTGGCCGATGGTCGCGTCGCGCATAGCTTTAGCTATGACCAGCCCGCCCTTCCCAGCCAAAGACTTTGCCCGCTCACTTGGCGTCTCTGATAGGTCAACGCCTTTGGTTGCTTCAGTAATGACTTCTCGCGCACGGTTACGTGCAGCCTCAGGCGTCCAGGGCAGGCCATGCTCGCCAATGGTCATCCATCGTTGTTGACGGTTCACGCGATACTTCACGCAATAGGTCTTTCGGCCACTGGACGAGATCCGAAGCATGAAGCCACGCAACTCAATGTCCCAAATCCGCGTGTCGCCGGTCTCGGGCGGCATCGCGGAATCGACAAATCTCTTGTTGATTTTCGCCTTCAAAACGTCTGACATTGTCAACATCCTATGCCATCTTTATGCTACCAATCGACCCCATCACGCGACACCATCATCTCAAAAATGGCGAAGTTTGGACCCAATTTCAGCTTTTTTTGCTACCAATTTGCTACCAAATGGGAAAAATTCAGTAACAAGCTGTCCCATAATATTACAAGAAAAACTATGTATCGCAATATATTACGAAAAATCGTGACAAGCCGTGAAAACGCGAAAAAACACGGGGTTCAATTTTGGTAATGATGAGGTCGGGAGTTCAATCCTCCCCTGTGGCACCAGTTTTTCCCAAAGACCCCAGCGACGTCCGCAAGTCCCGTGCGTCGCTACCTGAGTAAGGCGGCAAGTTCGGCTTGTCTTGATTTGCCTGTCTTGGTTCGAATGGCCCGCAATTGGGCACGAACAGTCTCCTTGCTGCTGTGTCGCAAAGAAGCAATCTCGCTGGCCGATTTACCCTCGCCAAGCAACCGGATGATGTCTGTCTCTGCAGCCGTGAGGCCAAATGTTGAGGCTACCCGATCCAGAGACTTTTCTAAGGACTTCCTCAAATCAGATAAATCAACCAGCACATCAATGGACGAATAAGAACGGGCGGCCCCCAAATTGTTGATCGGATCGGATGAAAGCCGCTTGAGCTTCACCAAGCCATGGCGACTGGTATAGTGGGCCAAGCCGTAGCGTGCAGCTTCGATTGTCGCAGCAACCCAATCCGCTTCGCCCGTCCAAGGAAGATTCTGGCCACCCAAAAGGGTCTGAGCGGAAGGGTTTGCGGCGATGAAGTCTCCGTTTCCATGCACCAAGGCCAAGGGGACATCGAGCGCGTTTAAGGTTGCGAGAACCGCGGTAGGACTTTCCTTCAGGGCCCTGGCCAGCGACAACGTGCTACCGATCCGCGCAAAGTCAGAACTTAGCGCCCCAAATCGGGCGCAGTCTTGCGGCGTGAAGGGCTCTCCCAAGGGTGAGCGTGTTAAGCCAAAAATAGTCCAAAGGCCGTCCTTTAAATGCGCAACGACCAAAAATCGCGAATGTTCGAACGGCACAAAGCCACGCTCGACGCGAAATTGCAGCACATCGGGATCAAAGTGAATGTCTGAGGATAGGGGGCGTCCGGGGAATGCCGCAATGACCCCGCCAATCGGATCATCAAAAGCCCCAGCTTCATAATTATCTAGCGAAATAAGGTCTAAATCCGTGACGGCCATCAGCATCAAATTGAATTTCTTCTGTGCCAGATTCACCTGTGTCAGTTGCGCGGAATCACTTGATAAAGCATCGCGCAATTGGGACAGAGCTTCCAACCATAAATCCGATTGCCCGCCTGCCGCCCGATAGAGCAAGGAGACGACCTCTTGCAGCGCTTCGTCAGGCTCTTGAACAATCAGCTCTGGAACAGGAAACGGAGCGCGCGCTGTATCTTGGGAAGGAATAGGTGTGCCATCCTTGGCAAAATTCATCTTGAACAAGTTCTATCCCCCTGCGTTCAAATTGGATTATGATCAGCCAAATGGTTCTTCTGCCCTTGTGCGAGTTGAGCTTTTTCGTTCGCGACTAAGGCGATGACACTTGAGATCGAGTTGAGGCTACTTTGTAGTTGGCGCGCTATCGCGTCCAAATTTGGTCGATCTTGTTCGGAGTCAGCCTCGACTTCTTGAATGAAACAAAGCGCAAAATGTTTGGGCGTCGAAACGAAAATCAACGCAATCCAGGTCCGCCTCTTCACATTTGGTGGTGCGAAAAGCACCTTTCCCGCTTCCGACGAACTCGGGTGTCGCTTTTTCTGGATGAGGCCTAACTTAAGCACCACAAGGCCAGACTGAAGCCAGCTTTGGAGGCAATCTTCGGCCCAGGGTATTAGAACGGGATCCAAGATAGCCGCATGGATGGCGTCGAGCGCTTGCAGTCGCGCTTGCGGGCCCATTCCGACCTGCCGGATCAGATGCGACGAGCGGGATTGATCCTTTAGTTGGATGTCAGGTGCCGCAAAGTCAGAAGCATCATGAAGCAAGGATCGAACCTCAGACTACGCCTGCCGAACCCCAACAGCTCGAGCAATGCCTTAAACGCCTAAAACATGGGTTGTTTTGCCAATTAAACTACCGAAAGGTGCCACCATGAAGTAACAACCACGTGATCGATCTATCGCTGAGGTCGAAACAAAAATGACGCTCAAAGATAGGGAGCCAGAAGATTGAACATCGCTTCCCGGTTACTGACCCGGAGCTTTTGGTAAATGTTCCTGAGATGGGTCCGCACCGTGTAAATGGATGTGCCTGACGTCATCGCGGACGTGCTCAACGTTTTGCCAGCGACCAGATCGGCGAGAATGCGCAGTTCCGCGCCACTCAAACCATAAATCGCTTTGAGATCAGAGCCGACTTCGGGGCTGAGCTTATGTTCAAGCGGGATTGTAATCCCAATTGGTGCCTCGGAATCCGCCGCCAGTGGAATAACTTTCAGGATGATTGGGCTCTCGGGGTCATTCAAATCGAAATGAACGCTCCGCATCTTGCCCACTGGGCAGGTGACAGCGCGGTTCAAAATCTGGGTGAACAGCCCGGAAGCCATCATTGAACGCCAGATCGTATGGGGATCTTCTGCACTATCGCCCCGTGCAAGGTTCTTTCGAGCATAATCTCTTGCGGCGGCGTTGGTCCAAACAACCTCGCCCTCGCGATTGCAGACTAATCTTGGTTCCTCAGCTATAGCATGCCAAGCCACTAATGCTTCTGACGAATCCAAGGCGTCTACTCACTCTATAATTGTCAGGAATTTGGCCTTCCGCTTGGAAGACCAACAATCAAGGGTGATCATTCTCATTGATACGGAGCGTTGTCATACCTCAAACGGGGTAAAGCAGAGACCGAAAAGCAGAAAAATCAAACTAGACTTGGCATCGCGCATGCCGGAAGTGTCGCAAGCGACGTCTTGCGCGAACTCAAGGGCAATCATGCGCTCAATCAATCCGAATCGGGCACCTCGTTTGTTCGACAGCAGAGTTTAAGGCCGCGACGCGACCGCAAGCCGACTTCAGCTAGTCATCAGGCTGACAGGGTCTGCTTGGCTAGGGTCGTTACCCGACAAACTTCCAAGCCAAGGTCTGGCCGGCATGGAAGGGAACGACTTGCGTGCCGGCGGCGGACAATGTGCTTGGCACGTCGACCGTCACCTTCTCTAACACCACGCTGTCATCGTTTACGGGCAGGCCGTAAAAGCGCGGGCCGAAGAGGCTGGCGAAGCCTTCGAGCTTGTCGAGTGCGCCCTCTTCTTCAAACGTCTTGGCATAGCTTTCAATGGCATATGGCGCGTTGAAAATGCCTGCACAGCCGCAGGCCGATTCCTTGTCGCCAATCGCATGGGGCGCAGAATCGGTGCCGAGAAAGAATTTGGGAGAGCCAGAAATGGCGGCCTTGCGAAGGGCCAATCGGTGGGTCTCGCGCTTGGCGACGGGCAGGCAATAAAAGTGCGGGCGAATGCCACCCTCGAACATCGCATTGCGATTAAAATCAAGGTGGTGGGGCGTGATGGTGGCGGCAATCGGGTGGCTGGAACCTTCGACGAAGGAAACGGCATCGGCGGTCGTAATATGCTCAAACACGATCTTGAGACCCGGAAAATCACGGACAATTTGGCTCAAGATCCGCTCGATAAAGACCGCTTCCCGGTCAAAAATATCGATGTGGGATTCGGTCACTTCGCCATGCAACAAAAGCGGCATACCGATCTTTTCCATCGCCGCAAACACGGGATAGAGCTTGTTAAAGTCCGTCACACCATGGCTGGAATTGGTGGTCGCATGGGCAGGATAGAGCTTGCAAGCTGTGAAAACCCCGGTCAAAAAACCGTTTGAGATATCCACCGGGTCGCTGTGATCGGTAAGATAGCAGGTCATTAGGGGGGTGAATTTGAGGCTTGGATCGGTCACCGCCACGATGCGGTCGCGGTAAGCCGCACCCAGTGCGGTTGAGGTCACAGGTGGGGCGAGATTTGGCATCACAATCGCGCGGGCAAATTGGCGCGCCGTGTAATTGACGACCGCGGCCAACATCGCGCCATCGCGCAGATGCACATGCCAATCATCGGGCCGACGGATCGTGAGGCGGGTCAATCCAGCTTGCACATCATCGCCTTGTGTCGCCACATCCATCATCTCATGCCTCTTTCTATCCAACCCCAGTGCCGCTTGGATTAGACAGGCAGGTGACCAAGGTCAAATCACGGATGTTGCGGCAGCGCCCCGAACTTGCATCTGCCCTGTTGACCCACAAAGCCTTATCTCTACTAGTCAGGCGAGAATTAGATCAGAAACAAACAGGGAGCAACGGCATGAGTGCGAGCGTGGAGATGATTGGCGATGTGGCTGTAATCCGCATGGATGACGGCAAGGCCAATGTGATCAATCAAGCCATGGTGGCGTCCCTGCATGCGGCCTTGGATGAAGCCGAGGCGAAAGCCAAAGCCATTGTGTTGGCGGGCCGTGAAGGTCGCTTCTCCGGTGGCTTTGATCTGCAAGCGCTCACAGGCTCTGGGCCAGAGGCAGCGATTGCACTCCTTGATGCCGGAGCAGGCCTTCTGGTGCGCCTTTATGGCAACCCCCTGCCGGTGGTGGCCGCCTGTACCGGCCATGCGATTGCGATGGGCGTCTTCATTCTGCATGCCTGCGATACCCGCATTGGCGCGGCAGGGCCTTATAAGATTGGCGCGAATGAGACGATCAATGGCATGGTCTTGCCAATCTTTGCGCTGGAACTCTCTAAAGACCGCCTGAACCCGCTGCATATGACCAAAGCCGTCGTCCAAGCCTTTATCTATGACTCAGAAGGCGCTGTTGAAGCAGGCTATCTCGACCACCTGACCAGCTTGGACAAGGTCGAAGCCGAAGCGATTGCCTTAGCGGGCCAGCTCGCCCAATTGCCCGGCCACGCCTATCACGGCAATAAACTTGCTATTCGCGGCGCGACTTTGGATCGTATCAAGGCCAGCATCGGCCGCCACCACGGCAAATAGGCCTGAGCCATGACCCAGCCAAACCGCCTTGTGTTGACCAGCGACCACGCCGCGATTGAGTTGCGGCGTGCCATTTACGACCATGTTTCCGCCAAGGGCTGGGAAGTGGATGATATCGGCCCCATTACGACCGAAAGCACGCCCTATCCCGAACGCGGTGCCGAAGCTGCCCGCCTTGTCGCAGCTGGCCAATACCAATTCGGCATTCTTTTGTGCGGGACCGGCCAGGGCATTATGATGGCGGCCAATAAGGTCAAAGGGATACGTTGTGGCGTGTGTATGGACACCTTCTCTGCCCGCATGATCCGCCAGCATAATGACGCCAATATGCTGTCCATCGGTGCCCGTGTCGTAGGCTTTGGCCTCGCCCTGGATATCGTCGACGCATTCTTGACAGCCGAGTTTGAAGGCGGCCGGCATGGGACACGTGTGGATATGATAAAGGCGTTGGAGGGGTGAGGTTGGGGAGGCTTTTGGACGATCTAATCTTCTGAAATATCATGCTTTTCAAGATTTTCCGCCCATTCATTTGCCCAAGCGTCCAGTGAGGCAAACTTCCCTGCGAGCGCCAGTCCCATGCTCGTCAACTCGTATCCGTTTTCGCCAAGGTCAACCAAGCCTAGGCCTCTCAGCTCCTTAAGGCGTTGATTTAACACGGTCGGAGAGACGTCATCGCATCTGGATCGGAGCGCGCGAAACGTCGCGGTGTCATGGCTGAGTTCCCAAAGCAGACGCAGCGTCCAGCGCTGTCCGAGGACATCCAGTAAAACCATGATTGGACGGCCAGTCTGTGAACCGCGAACCGGCGTTCCGGGAAGCTTGTGCAATTTCCGCCCCATATTGACGCTACATATTTAGTAGCATATTTTCGGCTTGCAATCATTTAGCAAAGCGAGCCCGCAATGACCACTCAATTAACGCCAATTACCGAACCCTATCCTGAAGACGTGGCCAAAGTCTTAGCCAGCTATCCACAACAAGGCGGCTACATACTGGCCCTCTTCCGTGTCTTCGCCAACAGCTTGAGATTCTTGAAGAAAGCGGTTCCAAATCTGCTCGATAAAGACAGTCCGCTACCCTTGCGCATTCGAGAAATTGTTATCTTGCGCGTGACGGCCAACAAGAATTGCGAATACGAATGGGGCGTGCATGTCAGCGCATTCGGGTCTCATGCTAAGCTCACGGACGCACAAATCGCGGCAACCCGAAGCGATCAGGTCGACGACGCCATATGGTCGCCAGCCGAAGCATGCCTTTTAAGGGCCGTGGACAACCTTTGCGCTTCAGGAAAAATGGACAACAGCATCAGCGAGCAATTTGCACGCGACTGGAGCAAAGAGCAGCAATTGGAAATATTTGCCCTCTGCGGAACCTATCATACCATCAGCTTCGTCGCCAATGCAGCGCGATTGCCAAATGAGCCGTTCGGCGCTCGCTTTCCGTGAGCCGGCGAGGACAAAGGCCCCCCGAACACAAAAAAGCCCCGCATAAGCGAGGCTGATTCGAAGATTTTGGGTGCGGGGGCAGGATTTGAACCTACGACCTTCAGGTTATGA
>NZ_JBMLTR010000148.1:0-5240 GCF_049239865.1 Aquidulcibacter sp. | reverse complement strand
CTGCTGCCTAGCGCGTGGAAATTTGTCCAATCGAGACGGAAACAAGCATGAGCCAACAGCAACTCAACGTCGATATTTGTGTCATTGGGGCAGGTGCTGCAGGCCTGTCGGTTGCGGCAGGTGCGGCCCAACTTGGGCTTTCGGTTGTCCTCTACGAAGAAGGCGAGATGGGCGGCGATTGCCTCAATACGGGCTGCGTTCCTTCCAAGGCCCTGATTGCTGCAGCCAAGACGGCCCATTCGATGCAACATGCCAGCCGCTATGGCATTGAAAATACGAAAGCCGTCGTGGATTGGAACCAGTTGCGCGGCCATATAGATGGCGTGATTGAGACCATCGCCCCCATCGACAGCCAAGAGCGCTTTGAAGGCTTGGGCTGCATCGTCTTTCGCGAACATGCGGTCTTCACCGACCCACGCACGGTGCAAAGCCCATCGGCCATTGTCACCGCGCAAAAGTTTGTCATCGCCACAGGTGCAACCGCCTTTGTGCCGCCTATCCCAGGCCTGAGTGAAACGCCATTTCTAACCAATGAGACCGTCTTTGCCCAAGCAACCCAGCCCAAAAGCCTGATCGTGTTGGGTGGCGGTGTGATCGGGGTAGAACTCGGCCAAGCCTTTGCCCGATTGGGCACACAAGTCACAGTGGTTGAGGCCATGACAATCATGGGCCCGCAAGAGCCTGAAGCGGTTGAGGTCGTGCGCGCCAGCCTGAAAGCGGATGGCGTATCCGTGCAAGAGGGCGTGAAAGCGGTCGCGGTTTCAGGTGATCAGGCGGAAGTAGCCGTCACTTTGGAAGATGGCCGAGTGCTCAAAGCAGAGCGTCTGCTGGTTGCTGTTGGCCGCGCGGCGCGGGTTGAAAATATCGGGCTGGATAAAGCCAATGTCACCTATAGCCGCAAGGGCGTTGCGACCGATAATCGGCTGCGCAGCGTGTCTAATCCCCGTGTCTGGGCGATTGGTGATGTGGCGGGCAAAGAGCAATTAACCCATGCAGCGGGCTTCCATGCCAGCGTCTTTATCCGCAATGCCGTGTTTAAGGCCCCTGCAACTGCCGTCGTGCCCTATATGCCTGCCGTCGCTTATTGCGACCCGGAAGTGGCGAAGATCGGCCTGACAGAAGCACAAGCCCGCGATCAGTTCGGCAGCGACGTCACAATCACCAAAGCCGAATTTGAGGATAATGATCGCGCCCAGACCGAACGGTCTACCGAAGGCTTTTGTAAGCTGGTCATTGGCAAGGGCGGCAAGCTTTTGGGTGCCACCGTGGTCGGTGAAGGCGCAGGCGAAGCCATTCAGTTGGTCGGTCTGGCCATGGCCAATAAGAAGGGCGTGGGGGCGATTACCAGCCTGATCTCGCCCTATCCAACGCGCAGCGAAATCGTCAAACGCGCAGCAGGTGCCTATTTCACGCCAACTTTGTTTTCAGACCGTACCCGGAAATTGGTGAAGTTCTTGAAACTGTTTGGGTGATGCGGGCTAGGGCTTTGTCGCTTTGCGCTTCGCTTCTGCCTCCTTGGTGCACAGCCAACGGGTGCGGTGGGTATTGAGTTTATTATCGACCCAGCCCGTGACGCGCGGATTGACCAGTGACCGACCTGTATCAAAGAATACCGGTGCAAGCGCTGCATCCTTGACCGCAATCTCTTCCGCATTACGCAGAAGTTTAGCGCGCATCGCCTCATCTCGCTCTTGGTCGGCTTTGGCGAGCAAAGCGTCATAGGTTGGATTTTCATAGCGACCCGAATTCATTTCAGCGCTGCGGGACTCAAGGATGTAGAGGAAGGACTTGGCATCGTCATAGTCGGCATACCAGCCCATATTGGCCAACTCGAAGTCGCCACGCTGGACTTGCGAATAATGGATTTGGCCATCTTGGCCCAGAAGCTCAATCTTCACCCACGGTGCAATCTGCTGCCAAGTGTTCTGCAAGATGGGCACATAGCGTGGCGTGTCCCCGTTTGTGACATGCGATAAAGTCAGTGTCAGTGGCTTATTCGGCCCATAGCCAGCTGCGGTCAAAAGGGCACGCGCGGACGCAAGCCTGCTAGCCAAGTCTGCCTCAAACATGCCTGTGACCGGCCCGCCCGTGTAGCCCAAAGTATCGGGCGGTATGATGTTAAAGGCGGGCTTGCTAGCACCCCCAATGATTTTGCTGGCGATTAGGTCGCGATCAATCGCAAGCGACAAGGCCTGCCGAACACGAGCGTCTTTCAGTTTCGGGTTCTTGAGATTGAACAACTCATATTGGATGAGCGCATAGGGGGCCTCACGCACATAGCCCGGCAGTTCCTTTTTGAGGATCTCGCGGTTCTGGCCAGCAAAGGTCGCATTGGTATCGAGTTCACCTGCCCGGACAGCGCGGGCGGCAGCGGCGGGGTCTGTGGTTGGAAAGATCAAAAGTTCGGTCAAGCAGACATTAGCCGCGTCATGGAATTGGGGGTTCTTCTCCAGCCGGATGAAGTCGTTTGGCTGCCACTCTTTCAAAACGAAGGCCCCATTGCCAACGAGATTACCAGGCTTCACCCAGTCCGCACCTAGCTTGTCAATGACATGGCGCGGAACCGGATAGGCCAGCCAATGCGACAAGAGCGCTGGCAGAAACGGGGTTGGATTTATGAGCTCGATCACAAGGGTTCCCAGATCTTTGGCCGAAACCCCCAGACTATTCAGGGCCGCACCCTTCGTATTCACCGCTTGGGAGTTTTTGATCATATAGAGAAGCGACGCATAGTTAGACCGCGTCTTTGGGTCCATCAGGCGCTGAAACGAATAGACGAAGTCGTCTGCGGTGACGGGCACCCCGTCAGACCATTTGGCGTCCCGCAGCTTAAAGGTCCAAGTAAGCTTATCTTCCGAGACGGTCCAGCTTTCAGCCATGCCGGGGATAGGCTTAGCTTCAGGGTTTAAGACGGTCAGGCCTTCAAAAAGGCCCTCGATGATGCGGTCTTCATTGGCGATGGTTGCTTGTGCTGGGTCGAGGGTTAGGGGCTCGCCCGCATTGCCCATGCGCAGCGTCGTGGCCTTGTCGGTGTCATCGGCTGACTGACCACAGGCCGCCGTCAGGAGGACCAGTGCTAGTATCGCCAAAAATTTCTGTGTCATGCCAATCCCCCGCTCCATCTCAGCCTAGAGGAGGCTGGCCATTACGCAAGGCGTGGCTTGATCCACCGCTGTGCCGCCCTGTCTTTGCCTAAGAAAAAGCCCAAGCCATTTCTGGCTTGGGCTGACAGCTTTATTCTTGTCTTTGGTTGGGTAGGCGCTCTAACCCTTCGGCGCGCGAGACGAGATCGATAAACTCGTCGCGGAAGCCAAATCGATCTTCGCCTTTGGCTGCTTTGGCGATGCGGGCCACATCGGCATAGCCAAAGCCTTTGCCAATCCAAGGGTCTTGGCGGAGGAGCTGGGCATAGCCTGCCACGGCCACAGCAAAGCGGGTCGATTCTGGCGCGCGGTCGAAGCTGGCGCTGCGGTCCGCATCGGTAATCGGCCGCTCAATCAAGCGAGAAGTCGTCTCACCCGGCACTTTGTAGCGTAAGCGCAACAGCCCCAATTCCTTCGCCTTGCCTGTTGCAGGCGTTTGGCTGGCCGCACCATAGCGCAGAGGGTCGACGCTGCCTTGGGCACCGACAGGGGTAATTTCATAGAGAGCCGTGACTTGGTGGCCCGCCCCGATCTCACCAGCATCAACCGCGTCATTATTAAAGTCCTCGCGATTGAGCGCACGCGTCTCATAACCGATCAAGCGCCACTCTTTGACACGTGCCGGATTGAACTCCACTTGCGCCTTTACATCGTCTGCGATCGGGAAAAGCGTACCGCTGATCTGGGTGTCAAACACTTTGCGGGCTTCTTGTATGGTGTCGATATAGGTCGCGACACCATTGCCGTTCTGGGCCAAGCTTTGCATCATCGTGTCATTGTAATTGCCACGACCAAAGCCAAATACGGAGAGATAAATCCCCTTTTTGCGCTGGTCGGTCACATAGCTTTGCAAGGCGCGCGGATCAGAGATGCCGACATTGAAGTCGCCATCCGTCATCAGGATAACCCGATTGACCCCATCCTTATTATAATTCTTAGCTGCTGTTTCATAAGCAAGGCGGATCCCTTCGCCGCCAGCGGTGGAGCCGCCAGCTTGCAGAATTTCCAAGGCGCAAATGATGTCGCGCGTATTGTTTCCGGCTGTGGGCTTTAGAACAACACCTGCCGCGCCCGCATAGACGACGATGGACACGCGGTCACGACCATTGAGGTTTGGTGCCAATAGAGCCAAAGCACGTTTGGCCAAGGGCAGGCGGTCTTCTGCATACATAGACCCCGATACGTCCATCAGCATCGTGAGATTTAGAGGTGGGCGCTCGCTGCGGGCGATATCATAACCCGAAAGCCCGACATGCACGATTTGCTTTTCTGCTGCCCAAGGCGAAGGCGCAACGGCCACGGTGGTTGAGAACGGCAGCTTGCGATCATTCGGCTTGGCATAACCATAGTCAAAATAGTTCAGAAATTCTTCAACGCGTACGGCGTCTGCTGGCGGCAAACTGCCCTCGCTCACGAAACGGCGCGCATTGGCATAAGAAGCCGTGTCGACCTCCATGGCGAAAGTTGAAACCGGATTCTCAGCGGTTTGCTTCACGCTGTTGAGCGCGGCATTTGGATAGCGCTCGGTCGATTGGGGCTGCGGCATCGGCCCGACGCGCGTCGCAGTGACGACAATGTTCGCAACGGACGCATCAGCCACTTTGCTTTGCGCGGCATAGGATTGGGCCGAAACCTCAGCCAAAACGGGAGCGGGTGGGGGTGGGGGTGAAGGTGGCGGCGGCGGTGGTGGCGGTGGCGGTGGAGCCATCGGGGGCGATGGCATGGCCATCCTGGACGGTGCAGGCATTCCCACGGCCATCCGGGTGCGACTTGGATAGGCCCGCTCTGCCCGTTGGGGCGGGGCGGGACAATCATAATCAGTCGCATCCGTGGAGACAGACTGGCTAACCGGGCCTGCATATTGGCTATAGGCTGCGGGATTTGACCCGCAACTCGCAACCAGTGCGCTGAGGGATAGGGCCGCAATGACCTGCTTGGCAGCAGAATTCATGCGGGTCGATCGCGTGTGAGAATACGGGTGGTCTGGGATCATGTGGCTTGCCTCCAAACGCTTCTTTGAACGTCTGACACCATAGAGAGATCGCAACAAGGCCTTGTTTGGGAGGCTTCAGGGCTAAATTGGGGCAATTTTAACCA
>NZ_JBMLTR010000147.1:0-2630 GCF_049239865.1 Aquidulcibacter sp. | reverse complement strand
GTTGAAGATGGCGCAGGTGATTTGCGCGCAAAGCGGGGTCTTTTCAGACGGCTTCCAAATGACGGGATCACCACAGACCAGCGCCAGCATGGCATTCCAAGCAAACACCGCTACGGGGAAGTTAAAGGCGCTGATGACCAAAACGGGGCCTAAAGGCTTCCAGCGCTCCAACAAATGATGTCCGGGCCGTTCTGATGCTAAGGTCAGGCCCGCCAATTGTCGCGACAGGCCAACCGCATAATCGGCCATATCGATCATTTCTTGCACTTCGCCCAAGGCTTCAGAGCGGGTCTTGCCCGCTTCCAGCGTCACCATATCGGCAAGCTCTTGCTTACGGGCGCGCAATTCCTGCCCCCACAAGCGCACCAATTCGCCCCGTCGCGGCGCGGGGATAGACCGCCAGGCCAGATAAGCGGCATGGGCCGTCTGACAGGCTTCTCGGCAATCTTCTGCTGATGCAGCGGGTACTTCGCCCAGCTTCTGGCCGTCAATGGGAGAGATAGAGGCGATCAACATGTTACGACCATGGTTCAAACAATTTGGATAATTTCAGGCCTTGCCCCTGATAATGGCTGCCCACATCGCCGTAAAAAGCCTGTGGCGCAGAGGACAAAGGCTCATAAATCAGGCGCGCGACGGGCTGATCATGCTCCAGCACAAACGGGACGTCCCGCCCGCGCACTTCCAACACGCCGCGCGCACCCGCGCTGCCATGATCTTTCGCGCCAAAGCCGGGATCAAAGAAGCCCGCATAATGGGCGCGGAACTCACCCAAATCTTCAGCGGTCGCCACCATTTCTGCGGCGACATCTTTTGGGATCGATAGACCCGACTGACTGGCCAAAATGTAAAACTCACCGGGGTCCAACACCAAACGGCCATCGCGCGCCGTCAAAGGCTCAAACCAATCGCGCGGCGCATGGCCGCCCACTTTAGCAAGGTCCAATAAGGGCGCATGGCGCCGCGCCCGATAACCTATAACAGGCCCTAAGGAGTCGTGGGATAGATCCAAGTTCAGATCGAGGCGTTGGAGTGTTGGCGTCTGGCCCTTCTTCAAGCGCAATTGCGCCAAGCGGTCACCCGGGCGGGCAAGGATGGAGAAGGTGCGTGGGCAAATCTCAACCCACAGCGGGCCCTGATAGCCCGCGCGCACCCGGTCAAAGCTGGTCGCGCCATCGGCAATCACGCGCACAAACACATCAATCCGCCCGGTGGAGCTTTTGGGGTTAGCCAGCGCAAACACCGTTTCGGGCAGCGCAAGGCTTTCTTGGAGGGGCGCGAGATAGACACAGCCCGTCTCCAGTACCGCGCCTTCCCGCAGATCCAGCTTGTGCAGCACCAAATCGCTTTCGCTCAAGCGCTGGGAAACGGTGCGGCCTTGGCCCGGCAAGAAGCTGGCGCGCACCCGATACGCAAAGTCGCCCAAGCGCAAGTCGAGGCTGGCGGGCTGGATTTGTTTGTCGGCAAAGGGGGTGGCGGCCGTGATGGCGCCGCCATCGGCCAGGGCCTGCAGAATGTGGTCGGGCAAAACCCCGTCAGCGATGGAATCGATCATCCCACCTGCATAGCGGGTTTAGGGCGTTTTCTCTATGCCCCTATGTCGAGCACGGACGGCTTAAGCCAGTTCGGCAATCGCCCAGCGGGCATCGACCCGATAGGAGGCAAGGAAGGCATCCACTTTCGCGCCATCCAGCCCGTCGGCATTGGAGAGTTCTGCTGCGTGAATGCCACCAGCGACGAACAAGCAGTCGAGCTTCTGGCCATGCGCACCGGCCACATCGGTTTGTACGCCGTCGCCAATGCACAAGAGGCGCTCGCGTGCGAAGGGCTTGCCCGCGAGGCGCTCCGCTTCTGCGATGGTCAGGTCATAGATCGGCGCATAGGGCTTGCCCGCCATGATAACAGGCCCACCCAATTCTTCATAAATATCGGCCAAGGCCCCGGCGCAGGGGATCAGATGGCCGCCAAATTGCACCACCCGGTCTGGGTTGGCGCAGATGAAGGGCAGATTGCGGGCAGCCAAGGCTGCCAGCTCATCGCGATAGCTTTCAGGCGGCTCACTCAAATCATCGCGCAGGCCGGTACAGATCACATAGTCCGCCGTCTCTGCTGGGCGGAAGTCAACGGGCAGTCCATCATACAAGCCTTCATCCTTGGATGGACCAATCTTATAGCCGCGCGGTCCGCGCTTTTCGATCTCGGCCCGTGTGGCGTCGCCTGACGTCACAATCGCATCCCAGGCATCGCGGCGCACATGCAGCGCTTCCAATTGCTTGGGGATCACATTGGAGGGGCGCGGCGCGTTTGAGATCAGCACCACCGGCTTGCCCATCTCGCGAAACGCAGCCAGCGCGTTACAGCCCGCTTGATAGGCGGCCCTGCCATTATGGATCACCCCCCACACGTCACACAGGACGGCGTCATACTGGTCAGCAATATCGGCGAGGGCATGGATGATTCGTACGGTCATGGCCCCTGATACTGCGACTTGATGACAAGGTCGAGAATGGCGTGTGTGGGTCCTCTTCCTTTTCGCCTTGGGAAACGGGGAGCAACACCCATAGCCCCGCGTGGGAAACCACCGGGGGTGCGGCTGAGTGAGGGGCCGGGGCGCGTGGTATGCGCCAAAT
>NZ_JBMLTR010000146.1:0-2103 GCF_049239865.1 Aquidulcibacter sp. | reverse complement strand
TCGTCCAATAAGACTAGCGGATTCGGCCCAGAAAAGCCCGCACTTTTTGCCGTTGGCAGGCCAGATGCAATCCGCCGCGCTTGGGCTAAAATCAGTGTAACTACAAGGGCTTTCTGCTCGCCTGTGGAGCATTTTTGCGCGGGCATGCCAGAGGGGGTATGGATCGCAGTTAAATCTGAGCGATGTGGGCCATCCAAGGCCCGTCCCGCCGCCGAATCACGAGCCCGGCAATCGTGTAGCAGGCGTGCATATTCGGCTTCGGCCTGCGCGGCGTGGCCCGTCTCGCGCAGGCTCGTTTCAAACACACCCTCAAGGGCAAGGGTCGCTTTAGGAAAGGCACCATCCGGCCGCTGGGCGATTTCGGTCTGCAGGGCATCGACAGCTTCTAGCCGCGCCAGACCCAGCGCGACCCCTGCGGCGGCGACTTCGGCCTCAATGACGCTCAGCCAGCGCGTGTCAGGCTTTGGCTCCTCCAAGAGGCGCGATCGTTCGCGCAGCGCCTTTTCAAACTGGCTGGCCTGCTGGGCATGTTCTGGGGCCACTGCAAAAACCAAGCGGTCGAGGAATTTACGTCGCTCTCCGGCCGGGCCCGCAAACAACCGGTCATACGCCGGGGTGAGCCAGAGGAGGCGCACCGTCTCTGCTAGATCCTTTGGGCCTGCATCCTTGCCATCAATGCGTGCAACCCGCCTCTGGCCGGTCGCCGTGCGTTCCAGGCCTACGCCGATACGCCGTGCCTCGTCGCCCAGTTGGATCAGGCCCGTCACGGCGAAGGGGCCACCGTCTGGACCCTGCCTCGCCATCTCATCGAGGTCTGCCCCTCGCAAGCCCCGACCTGGACCTAGAAGGGAGAGAGCCTCGAGAATATTGGTCTTGCCGGCACCATTGGGGCCAAACAGACACACAGGCCCATCGCCTGTCTCTAGATCAAGGCGCGGGTGGTTCCTGAATTGCGTTAAATTAAGCCGCCGCACAAAGGCGCGCGGGGTCGCCACAGGGTCTGCCGTCACACGCGCAGCGGCATCAGCACAAAGAGCGCATTGGGATCATTGCCATCTCGTACCAACGTAGGCGAAGCGGCGTCGGCGAACTCAAACCGCGCTTCGCCCGTACCAATCTGGCCCGCGATATCGAGGAGATATTTGGCGTTGAAGCCAATCTCCATCGTGTCGGAGCTATAATCGGCCTCGACCTCTTCGGTCGCCGCACCGGTTTCAGGGCTGTTCACGGCCAGGATGACCTTTGAATCGCCAATGGTCAGTTTGATGGAGCGCGAACGCTCTGCCGCCATGGTCGCAACCCGGTCTACCGCGCGCGAGAACTCGTCATTGCGCACGGTCATGATCCGCGAATTCCCCTTCGGGATAACGCGAGTATAATCTGGGAAAGTACCGTCGATCAGCTTGGATGTCAGCGTGGTGCGGCCAAAGGAGAATTGGATTTTGGCATCCGACACGGCGATCTCAACATCGTCTGCCGCGTCATCCAACAGGCGACGCAGCTCTTGCACCGTCTTGCGCGGGATAATGACGCCACGAACAGCTGTTGCGCCTTCTGGCTGGGGATAGTCGGCAAGTGCCAAGCGGTGACCATCAGTGGCAACCGCGCGCAGGGCAGGGCCTGAATCACCCGTTGCTGAATGCAGATAGACGCCATTGAGATAATAGCGGGTCTCTTCGGTCGAAATCGCAAAGCGCGTGCGGTCAATAAGACGGGCAAGGGCTGCGCGCTCAAGCGTAAAGCGGGAGTCAAAGCTGCCACTCGACATGGCAGGGAAGTCGCCAGCGGCGAGGACGGGCAGATTATAGCGGCCACGGCCTGCGGTGATGGTCACGCGGGGGTCGTCTGGCGACAAGTCGAGGCGCACTTGCGAGCCATCGGGCAATTTCCGGACGATCTCATAGAGCAGGTGAGCCGGAACCGTAATTGCGCCCTGACGCTCGACATCAGCTTCTGCGCCATCGACGATCTCGATATCAAGGTCGGTTGCCGCAAAGGTCACACTGCCATCGCGCGCTTCGATCAAGACGTTCGACAAAATGGGGATGGTATTGCGCCGCTCAACGACACTTTGCACATGGCCCAGAGCTTTCAAAAGCGCTC
>NZ_JBMLTR010000145.1:0-1729 GCF_049239865.1 Aquidulcibacter sp. | reverse complement strand
GATCAGATCATGGTCGCCAATCTGGCCGATGAGGCGCAAAGCTGGTCGATGCAGCCAGACGGGACCTATCAGCGGGTTGTGCCGGTCAATGAGGCAGAGCCCTTCAATGTGCATACGTGGTTCATGGAGAACCCAAGCCTGTCCGGTCGTGGCCGCGCGGCCAGTCTAACTCGCCCTAATGCCCCGCGCGCCAAAGCGCGCCGGAAGTCATCGCGCAGCAGCACCAAGGCCTGATATGCCCAATCGTTTTGTCTTTAACCCGCTGCGCGACCAAGCGGTGATTGATATTGGCTCCAACTCCGTCCGTCTGGTGATTTACCGGGTGGAAGGCCGCGCCAATGCCCCCATTTTAAACGAGAAGGTCTTGGCAGGTCTGGGCCGGGGTGTGCCCGAGACCGGCAAGTTAAACCCGATTGGCGTACGCCGGGCGTTGGAAGCGTTGCGCCGCTTTCGTCTGTTGGTCGACGCGATTGGCGTGCAGACAATCCATGCCGTGGCAACCGCTGCCGTGCGCGATGCCAGTGACGGGCCAGAATTTGTCGATCAGATCCGCGCCGAGACAGGTTTTGACGTCAAGATTATTTCAGGTCCCGAAGAAGGCCGCCTGTCCGCCTTGGGTGTTTTGGCCGGGGCACCTGGTGCTGGGGGCATCGCGGGCGATTTGGGTGGTTCTAGCCTTGAATTGGTCTCCTTGAGCCCTGACGGACCGGGCAAAGCCGAGAGCTGGCCTTTGGGGCCCTTAGCCATGGGCGTGACCGACAGCTTTGATGTGGCCGATATGCGAAAGCGCATCGACACGGTGCTGGCGAAATCCGATGTGCTGCCACTGGGTCGTGGAACTGAATTGCATGCGGTTGGCGGCGCTTGGCGGGCGATTGCCAAGATTGACATGATCACCCGCAATTACCCCCTGCAGGTCCTGCATAATTATGCCATGACGCGGGCCGAGGCGATCACCATTTGCGACTTTGTCTCGGGCCAAAGCAAGCGCTCGCTGGAGCGCATTGATGGTTCAACCGGCAAGCGCGCCGAGACCTTGCCCTATGCCGCCACTTTGCTGCGTGCCCTGTTAGACCATGGTGCCTTTGACAGCGTCATCATCTCATCCCACGGGCTACGCGAAGGCATTTTGCTGGAGGAATTAAGCCCCGAAGAGCGCGCGCAAGACCCGCTGGTGGCTGGCGCTATTGCCATGATCGGTTCTGACCCCCGCATGCGGGAGTTTGGCGAAGCCCTATTCTGGTGGGTGATGCCTGTCTTCGAAGATTTGCCACGCCTGTTCCCCGATCGACGCGGCGAGATTTTGCGGGCTGCCGCCTGTATGTTGGCCGACGTTGGCGCTACTCTTCACCCTGATGATCGTGCCCGCATTGCATTTGAAATTGTCTTGCGCGCGCCCTATCCAGCCGCCTCCCATATTGAACGTGTCTTCCTCGCCCGGGTCTCGGCCCGCCGCTATGGTGCGAAGCTGGATGAGATTGAGCCCAATTTGGTCAAGCGTTTGTTGGATGAAGAGCGCCTTGTGCGCGCGGATGCTTTGGGGGCCGCAATTCGTTTGGGCGCAGAGCTTTCGGGCAGGTCCGCCCATCTTTTGACCCAAACCAAATTGAGCCATCGCGACGGCAAACTAACCCTGTCGACAAGCCCAGAGTTTAAGGGCCTCTTTGCCGAGCAAGCCCTCAAGCGCCTTGATCAACTCGGCCAAACTCTCAAGACTCCGGTTGCGACT
>NZ_JBMLTR010000144.1:0-81494 GCF_049239865.1 Aquidulcibacter sp. | reverse complement strand
CAATGACATTGGTCATCATCATGCGACGGTTCAAAGCGGCAAAGTCTTGCGCCCACCCCACCGCCTCAACATAGTCGTTGAAGTGGTCGGTCCCTTCTGGGAAATAGGCCAAGTCTTCATCTGGCAAATTGATATGCCACTTGCGCATATCTTGCTTGGCCAGTTCGATGAAATAGGTGCCGATGGCATTGCCGACCCCGCGCGAGCCGGAATGCAACATAACCCATACCCGAGCCTCTTCATCCAAGCAGAGCTCGATAAAGTGGTTGCCGGTCCCCAAGGTCCCCAGATGCATCAAGTGATTGGTGTTCTTGAACCGGGGGTATTTGGCGCAGATCAAGTCAAACCGCTCAACCAAATGCGACCAAGCCGCGATAATGCTGGCAGGTGGATTGCTCCACGAGCCCTTGTCGCGACTACCGCGGCCAACAGAGCGACCATGGGGCACGGCCAACTCAATCGCCCGGCGGATGCCCTCCAGATTATCAGGCAAGTCATGCGCCATCAGCGAAGTCCGTGCCGCCATCATGCCGCAGCCAATATCGACCCCAACTGCAGCGGGGATAACCGCGCCCTTGGTTGGAATGACAGAGCCAACCGTTGCACCAATCCCCACATGGACGTCGGGCATAGCGGCAACATGCTTGAAGATGAACGGCATCTTCGCGGCGCTGGCGAGCTGTTCGCGCGCCTTATCGTCAACGGGGACGCCACGCGTCCACATTTTGATCGGCACCCCGCCTTCAACGGCGGTAAATTCAAATGCTGCCTCGCTCATCGAAGCCCTCCTTCTCTCTTCTCTAGAGAGGTCTGGCCGCAATGTGCGGGAAAAGACCTCTCGTGCAAAACTCTTTTTTGGAACTTCCGGGGCAGCCGGCCCATTCCGGCTGCCCCATCCATTCCTGCGGGCTGAGCTGTTTGACTGACCCAGCGCCTATACAACAGCAACGCCTGTGCCAAGCTGTGCCAACCCGTCGAAGAAAAATCATACAGCATTGATTTGTATTACTGTTTTTTCTTAATTTCACGCAGATTGCGAAAATCCTCCGGTTTCGGCTGCTCTCAATTTGTATAATTCTATATAAGAATATATAATCTTGGCGCATGAGACCGATCACCGTCATCAGTATTCTTGGCTCGACCCTCGACGCCTCCCCCTATGGCCCAGCGCGCTGGCAGAAATGGCGGCCATCGGTGGGAATCTGCATGCATGAGGAGTTGCGGGTCGACCGCTTCTTGATGATCCACGACACCGCCCATCGGCGCTTGGCTGAGTTTGTAACGGCCGACATCGCCTCGGTCTCGCCCGAAACCACGGTCGAGCGCCACGCCATCAGTTTCAAGAATCCTTGGGACTTTGAAGAGGTTTATGGGAAGCTCCTCGACTTCGCCCGTGCGCAAAGGCTGGATCCAGAGGCCGAAGATTATCTAATCCATATTACGACCGGGACGCACGTCGCGCAAATCTGCCTCTATCTGCTGACAGAAGCGCGCTATCTGCCGGGCCGCTTGCTCCAGACCCAGCCCAAGCGCGGCATCCCCGATGCTGCAGGCTATTGGAGTGTGATCGATCTGGATTTGTCGCGCTACGATTCCATCGCCACCCGTTTCGCGAAAGAAAGTGCTGAAAGCACGTCATTTTTGAAATCGGGCATTGAAACGCGCAGCCGCACCTTCAACACCCTGATCGACGAGATTGAACAGGTAGCCAGTCGCACCCGTGCCCCTATCCTATTGATGGGGCCGACCGGGGCAGGCAAAAGCCAATTGGCACGGCGCATCTTTGAACTCAAAAAACTCAAGCACCAAGTCAATGGCCCCTTGGTGGAGGTCAATTGCGCGACCTTGCGCGGCGACAGCGCGATGTCGGCCTTGTTTGGGCATAAGCGAGGCTCATTCACCGGCGCATCAGCCGATCGTCCGGGGCTGTTACGGGCCGCAGATGGCGGGCTGTTGTTCCTCGATGAAATTGGCGAACTGGGCTTGGACGAGCAGGCCATGATCCTGCGCGCCATTGAGGATAAGCGCTTTTTGCCCGTTGGGGCCGACCGGGAAATGCACAGTGACTTCCAACTTATCGCGGGGACCAATCGAGACCTAGCCCAGAGTGTCGCGCAGGGTCGGTTTCGCGAAGACCTTTATGCCCGCTTGAATCTCTGGACTTTTTCGCTGCCGGGCCTTGCCGATCGACGCGAAGATATTGCGCCCAATCTGGATTATGAGCTCGACAAATATGCCGCACGCGAAGGCACACGTGTGACCTTCAACAAGGAAGCGCGGGAACGCTATTTGGCCTTTGCTATGTCTCGCGAGGCGCATTGGTCAGGAAACTTCCGAGACCTGGCCGCCAGTGTCACGCGGATGGCGACCTTCTCGCCCAAGGGCCGGATTGATAGCGACGTGGTTGCCGGTGAGATCGCGCGGCTGCAGCGGGTGTGGACCGGAGGTACGACCCTAACCGATGATTTGGCCGACATTTTGTCTGCCGAAGAGCTGGATGGCCTAGACCCTTTTGACCGGGTGCAATTGGCCTATGTGGTCGATACATGCCGGACCAGCCCGTCATTGTCTGAGGCTGGGCGCAAGCTATTTGCGGCCTCCCGAACCAAGCGCGCCAGTGTCAATGATGCCGACCGCTTGCGCAAATATCTCGCCCGCTTCGGCTTTAGTTGGGAAATGCTGGCAAGCTAAGTCGCGGTGTTTGCCCACACCAAACGCACAGCCAGACCGCCAAGGTCGGAGGCCTCAAGGATCAAATCTCCACCACTGGCGGCAATCACATCGCGCGTGATGGCAAGGCCTAGGCCTTGGGTGCCAATGGCTTCGTCGAGGCGCACACCGCGCTCTATGGCCAAGCGGCTCTGATCTTGTGATAGACCCGGTCCATCATCTTCGACAGACACGTTGAGGCCGCCAGCCTCGACACTGGCGCGAACCCTGATGAGGCTATTGGCGTGGCGGGTTGCATTGTCCAGAAGCGCGCCTAACACTTCAAAGGCACTGTCTTCGGTGATCGGCAGAAGACATTCTTCTGGCACCTCAAGCTCAAACCTCTGGCTCGAACCGGCAGGGGTACGCCCGACCACGCGAACCAAACGCTCTATCACCGGTCCTAGCAGACACGTACCGCGCGCATCGGGGGCCAATTGGGCACGCGCCAATTCTGCCTGAACCGCAATATTGAGAACCGACAGGCTTTCCTGCAGCGCTGTTTGCGACTTGGTATCGCCTAAGTCGCCCACTTGCATTTTAAGCGCGGTGAGCGGCGTTTTAAGTGCATGGGCTAGATCGCGCGCCCGATCCCGCGCTTTGGCCATATCGTCACTGCGGGCATCGGCCAGCGCATTAATGGCTTGGATCAATGGCCCTACTTCTTGCGGATGCTCCCCTGACTCCAGCCGGGCCTTGGAATCGGCTTTCAGACCCGTCAGCCGCGCCCGCAGCGCCGCCAGTGGCTGTAGGCCTTGGGTCACTTGCACCACCGAGGCCAAGGTCAAGACCGACCAGAGCAGCAAGAGGAAAAGCGCGAGTTCTTGGGCAAAATCCTGCCTTGCCTGCGTGATAACAGCATAGTCCTGCCCAACTTCGATCAATAGCTCTGGCCCTTTTGCGTCCGGGCGGATGGTACGGGCCACCCGCAACATGGCGGGCTCAAACGGACCCTTGGTCGTCAAGCTTTCCCATGTTTGAGACGGGGCCTGCGTGAGCGAAGGCCAAGCGCCATCCCAAAGCGAGCGCGAGCGTAAATTGCCTTTCTCGCTGGAGACATACCAGTAAAGGCCGCTGGCAGGGCGGGTAAATCGCGGGTCATACAGAGCCTGGCTGAGCACGGGCTTCCCCGCCGCATCCATGGACACGCCTGCAACCAAGGCTTCGCCCTGACGGATCAACTCCGCCCTCACTTGCCGCTCTGTATGGCGCTCAAACAGCAAGGATAGCGCAACCCAGGAAAAGCCTAAGGCTAAGCCATTCCACAGCGCGGCCAAAGCAAACAGCCGGACCTTGAGGCTGTTGGACCTTTTGCTCATGGGGCTAAGTCCCGCAACACATAGCCAAAGCCGCGCCGCGTCTCGATGGTCTCAGACCCGATCTTGCGGCGAAGGCGCGCCACCAAGGCTTCGACCGCATTGGCGTCCAGCATGTCGGTTCCGTGCAAATGCTCGCCCAATTCACCAGCCGATAAGGGTCGCCCGCCAGCATTGGCGAGTAGGTCTAAAAGCCGAAACTCCAAGGGCGAGAGGCGCACTTGTGCCCCGTCATAGGTGACAGTGGCGCGAAACAGATCGAGGCTAAGGCGGCCCGCAGTAATCACATTGCCGGTGCGTCCAGCGGCCCGGCGGATCAATCCACGCAAGCGGGCAATTAGCTCGGGCGGCTCAAACGGCTTGGCGAGATAATCATCGGCCCCCGCCTCAATACCTTCCACCTTTTCTGCCCAAGACCCGCGTGCGGACAAAATAATGACCGGCATGGCACGGCCTTCTTGCCGCCAACGCTTCAAGACAGACAATCCGTCCAATCGCGGCAAGCCCAGATCCAGAATGACAGCATCGAAGTCTTCGTCACTACCCAGCGCCCAAGCCCGCTCTCCATCGCCACAGGCCTCAACCAAAAAGCCCGCTGCCTCGAGACTTACCTTGAGAGCAGCGCTGATCACGGGATCATCTTCGACCAACAGCACGCGCATCAATCGGCCTCCCGCTTCAGGATTTGGCCCGTCGCAGCGGCAATCTCCAACTCAATCACGCGGCCTGACGGCGCAAGGATTTTAAACTCATAGACGTCTTGGCCATGCTCATTCTCCAAATCCACTTTCACGACTTCTCCCGGCACGGCGGCAAGGGCGATGGCTTGGACTTTGAGGAAAGGCAGATTGTTGCTTGCCGGTTGAACCGGACCTTCGTGTTGCGCAGGCGCAGGCGCTTGCGGCGGCTGCCCACAGCCAGCCAGCACGGCAAGGATCACGACAAGAAAAGGGCCAATCCGCTTCATACCAACCCTCTGTAACGAATTGGCGCTGACATCAAGCTGACGCTTTGCTGACGATTGGGAACGGCAGGGCGTCAGGAAGGGGCGGGTAAGGTCGGATCATCAACAACCCAAACCGGAGACTTCACATGGCCCTTTCAACCCCTATCCGCATCGCTCTTGGCATTGGTGTCGCCGCACTGGCAGTCGCAGGATTTGCTGTCGCTTCAGGCCAATTATCGCCAGCCAAGACCACAACAAACACCAATACACTGACCAACCAACCCACCAACCAAATCAGCGACAGGGATCAGGACGACCGTGACGACCGTCAGGAGAGCCGTACCGAATCCCGCGTGATCGACGCCAAGACTGGCCAAGTCCTGACCGAGGATGTGCGCCGCAGCGAAGATCGTGCGCGTCATGAGCGCGGCGAGGATGAGTCGCAGGAAAGTAACGACGATCATGGCGGGCGCGATCATGACTGAGGCCGCAGCCCCCTCACCCAGCGCCGCGTCTGAGCCGAAGCCCGAAACCAATTGGGTGAGGGTTTGGGACCCACTGGTCCGCATCGGACATTGGCTATTACTGGTCGCCATTGCCACGGCCTTGATTACACGCGGCGAACCCGAAACCCTGCATCAGGCAGCGGGCTATTTCGTTGCGGGCTATGTGGTGTTCCGCCTGTTCTGGGGAATTGCCGGGCCAGAGCATGCACGCTTTGAAAACTTCCTCGCCTCACCCATGGCTGCGTTTCGCTATCTGGCCAATTTGGTGACCGGCAAAGGTACACGCCATATCGGTCACTCACCACCGGGTGGCCTCATGGTGATTGCTTTGCTAATCGCCATGAGCTTGACCGCCGGGACCGGCATGGCGATGGAAAACCACACGCCCGTACCCGCCGCCTTTCAAAGCGTCCTGCAGATCGAAGATCGCGGGCGCAGCGATGAAGACGATAGCCCGTGGGAAGATGTGCATGAGGCCAGCGCGAACCTGATTTTAGCACTGGTGATCCTGCATATTGGCGGCGTCGCGCTTGCCTCAATCGGTCACCGCGAGAATTTGGTCCGCGCCATGGTGGATGGCAAGAAGCGGGCGGAGTGAGGGGCGTGATCAATCGACCCTCTGAGAAATTGAGCCAAAAGCCCCTTCAGTCCCTTCGGGACAGCTTCCCCGCGAGCGGGGAAGCGGCGTGTACCAATTGATGCCGGCGACCGCTTCCCCGCTCGCGGGGAAGCTCCGGCGAAGCCGGTGAAGGGGTGAGTTTTCTTTGAAGCCACAACGCTGGCCAACAATACACTCCAGTCAGAGCGCAAAACTAAGTATATCCTTTATGCAGAAATCGGTTGCATAAATTACCATTCGCTTTCAAATCGAGTTTCAGAAAGCGCAGGCAAGTTTTGACAACTTTGCATCCGCAATAGGAGACGTGTTGTGGCAGATGATGGCCCCTTGAAGATGGCCGATGTGGCCCGCTTGGCGAAGGTCTCTATGTCCACGGTCTCGCGGGCGCTGGCCGATAACCCGCTAATCCCAGAAGATCGGCGCCGCGAGATCCAGCGCATTGCGGCGGAAGCTGGCTATGTCATCAATCAATCGGCGCGTTCGCTGCGCATGCGCAAAACCCAGACGATTGGTGTGGTGTTTCCACTCGGCCATGATGTCGGGCAATTGATCTCTGACCCATTCTTTATTGAGATGTTTGGCCGTTTGGCCGATGAGATCACGACGCGGGGCTATCAAGTGCTGCTGTGCCGCGTCACCGACACGTCGGAAGGTTGGCTCAATCGGATCATCCAATCCCATCGCCAAGATGGCTTGGTGATTGTCGGCCAATCCGATCAACATGAAGCCCTGAATCAAGCCGCTGAATCCTATCATCCCTTGGTCGTCTGGGGCGGACATTTGAACGGACAGACCTATTGCTCGGTCGGAACCGATAATATCGGCGGTGCACGTCGGGCAGTGGATCATCTCTTGGGCCTTGGCCGCAAGCGGATTGCGTTTTTGGGGATGCTGGAATTGCCCGAGATCAGTCTGCGTTATGAAGGCTATGTGCGGGCCTTGCGCGCAGCGGGTATTGAGCAAGACCCTGCCCTTGTTATCCCCGCGCATTTCTCGTTTGAAACCGCCTATGAAGCTGCGCGCGAATTGATCGAGAGCGGCACTGAGTTTGATGCCATCTTCGCCACCTCTGACATTATCGCCCTAGCCGCCATTCAAGCGCTAGCGGCCGCTGGCATGGATGTGCCCGGGCAAGTCAGCGTCGTGGGCTTTGACGATATTGCCATCGCAGCCCAATCGACCCCGCCCTTGACCAGCGTACAACAAGACCTCGCCAAGGGCGCCAAGACCATCGTCGACCTCTTATTCAAACGCATGGCGGGCGAAGATGCGCCATCGGCCACCCTTCTGCCCAAACTTGTCGTGCGCAAGTCGTGTGGCGGCACGAGCGCCGGTTAAACCTCCCCACCCTGAAACAGCCGAATGGGTCACAATTGCAACTTGCGCTTGCTTTTGCAATCGATTGCGTTAGCGTTAATCCTCGATAACAGAGCGCATAAGCGCCGGTGTATTTTTGGGAGGAAGAACATGACTCAACCGGCGATGAAGCCGCACCTGCCGCTATGGCGCATTGCGGAAATGAATCTGGGCTTTCTCGGCTTGCAGTTCAGCTTTGGCCTGCAACAAGGCAATATGGGCCCGATCTATAGCTATCTAGGCGCAGACGAAGCCTCTTTGCCCTTGCTGCAGCTCGCTGGTCCGCTAACAGGTCTTTTGGTCCAGCCCATTATTGGCGCGATGAGTGACCGCACCGCCAGCAAATGGGGCCGCCGCACGCCCTATTTCATCGTCGGTGCCGTGATGTGCTCGCTGGGGCTTTTCTTTATGCCGCTCAGCTCGTCCATCCTGATGGCGGTATCGCTCCTGTGGATTTTGGACGCGGGCAATAACATCACGATGGAACCGTATCGGGCCTATGTCAGCGACCGCCTAAACCCCGATCAACGCCAATTTGGCTTTCTGTCACAGAGCGCCTTTACAGGTCTGGCGCAAATGCTGGCCTTTCTATCACCTTCGATCATGATCAATCTTTTGGGCTTTGATGTAAATGCCGTCGATGCCCACAATATCCCTGAAACAACCAAAGTCGCCTTTACCATTGGGGCGGTCTTATCGATCAGCACGATCCTTTGGTCGGTTTTCAGGGTGCGCGAACTGCCACTGACCGAAGCGGAATTGGCCTATATCAAGAGTAAACCGCTGACAGTGAAAGGGACGCTCCTCGAAATCTGGGATGCCATTGTCACCATGCCCCAAGTGATGCGCAAACTTGCGCTCATGAGTTTGTTTCAATGGTACGGGATGGCGGCCTATTGGGGCTATATCATTTATTCAATCGGCCGTTCGGTCTATGGCACGTCCGAGGCTGTGTCCGAAGGCTTCCGAATGGCGGTGGTCACCAATGGGGAAATTGGCGGCTTTTATAATGGGATCGCCTTTATCGCAGCCTTTGCGATGGTGCCCTTTACCAAGCGCTATGGCCCGGAAATCATGCACGCATGTTGCCTCACCTTAGGCGGTATTGGCATGCTCTTCATGCCCCATATCAGCGACAAGGCCCTCCTCTTCATCCCAGCCATCGGAATCGGTTTGGCGTGGGCCAGCATCATGGGCAATCCGTTTGTGATCCTCTCAGGCGCTGTGCCGCCAGAGCGCACGGGCGTTTACATGGGGATTTTCAACATGATGATTGTTATCCCGATGCTTCTGATCGCTGCTACTCTGCCCTTCTATTACAAGCCCCTGATGGGCGGCGACCCACGCCATGTGATCACCATGGCTGGCATCATGCTGATGATTGCGGCAGTCTGCGTCTTGTGGGTGCGGGATAAGCGTCCCGCTTAGGCAGGATGATGGCAATCGATTGGCTACAGATTGGACTGGCTCAGCGCGACCTTCAGGATATGGAGGGCGCGCTTGAGGCTTTAGAGCGTGCTGTCACCGACAACCCTACAAACCCCATCGCCGCCTTTGCCCATGCGCAAGTGCGGTTTGAGACAGGCCGCGATGCGGTTGCAGCTTTTGAGCGCGCTTTACACCTCGACCCCGCCAATCCGCAGCTGATCCGCACCTATACCGCAGCTTTGGCCGCCGAAGGCGAGGCAGAGCGCGCTCAATCCATCCTGCTCGATACCTTGGCCCTTCATCCCCAATGGCTCGACGGCCACAAAAGCTTCGCGACTTTGCGGGTGGCAATTGGCGCGCGGGAGAGTTTTGACGAAAGCTATCAACGCGCGATTGCGGCTTTGCCCGATAGCCTCAGCCTGCGGCTAGCCCACATCCATCTCCTCTCGACCGCACGGGCGTGGGAAGCGGCGCGCGCCAGCGTCGAGGCAGCGCGGCAGGCCTTCGGCCCAAGTCGAGGGTTGGAAGTCGCGCGAGTCTCAATTGAGAGTGAAAGCGGCGGGCCGTTAAGTCGGGACCCAGATTTGTTTGATCCTTTGGCAGATTGGGCCGACCCTGGCCTTGATGTGTGCCGGGTCCGTCACGCCCTGCGCCTAGGCAATCCAGAGGCGGCGCTTGCCCGCGCGAAGCCCTATCTTTCAACACCCCACGCCCGCTTGTTCTGGCCCTATGTGTCTTTGTGCTGGCGCCTGCTCAATGATCCATTGTCAGACTGGCTCGATGGGATGACGGCGGACTATGTGCGCGCCATCGACTTGGACCTAAATGCGACAAAGCTTGCCGAACTGGCCACCCGTTTGCGCGCACTCCACACCGCCCAAGCCCCCTATATTGAGCAATCGGTCAAAGGCGGTACGCAAACCGATCGACAGCTATTTTTCCGCCCCATCCCGATTATCCAGCTGGTGCGCGACAAGATCGTGAAAGCGGTGGCGACCTATCTGGCTGATCTGCCCGCGCCGCAGACAGGGCATCCGTTGCTAGCCCCGCCGCGTGACCGACCCATCCTGTTTGAGGGCAGTTGGTCCGTCTTGTTGAAGGCGGGCGGTTTCCATAGCATCCATACCCATCCCCGTGGTTGGATCAGTTCAGCCTTGCATATTGATATGCCAAGCGCGACGGATGCGGGCCCGGCGCCTGCGGGCTATTTGCAATTTGGCGAAGGCCCGCCCGAGCTAAATCTCGCGCTTGGCGTCAGCCATCAAGTGGCCCCTCAAGCGGGCACCCTCGTGCTATTCCCCTCAACCCATTGGCACCGGACAGTACCGATTGAAGCGGGTGAACGCTTAAGCTTGGCGTTTGATATTCGCGAGCCAGCTTAGTCGATGATACGGGTGTTCGCACCGTCCAATCGCAAATGGCTGGAAGGCGCAATTGAGCCTGCGAATTGGGCTTGTTTGAGGGCTGAATCTTGGTGGATATCGCCACCCTTGAGGCCCCAGAAGTCCAAGAAGCTCACCACTTCCAGCGAGGGCAGCACCTGCCACGCATAGGCTTGGCGCGGCTCTTCTGGCGGATTGGCAAGCACAAGGCCTGAGCCATTCAACGGCTCAAACGGTCCAAACAGTGAGGGTCCAACCATGCCGAAGAGCCCGGTTGGACCTTTGGCAAAGCGGGCATCAAAGATGTGGGATTGGGTCGACCAAAATACGTAATAGAGGCCATCGCGCACAAACATATGCGGCCGCTCCATCTCGCTGGCGAGGCCAAAGGCATCGAGAATGGGGGGCAAGAGCTCAAACATCTGGTGCCCGTCGACATCGGTCGCCTTGGCTAACCCAATCACGCCATCATAGGGACTAGCGGGCAAACGCGAGGCGCGCGAGGCGGTAAACATCACATAGCCCGCCCCATCGAGGGGATCACGGAACCAATAAGGGTCGCGGAAGCCCTTAATTTGACCGGGCACGCCTTGGGTGATGGACAGGTCAGCATAATATTGGCTGGGATTGGCGACCGTCGGAGTCAGGTTACGCCACTGGGTGACGCAGGGCAGCGCCCCCGTTACGTCCAGCGTGCCAACAGCATGGAACAAGCGCTGCTCAAAGTCGGGCTTCGCTTCGCCACGTCGGCCAGCGGCAGTAAACCAAAGCGTGACTTCGCCAGTTGCCGGATTAAGCCTTGTCGAGCCTGACCATTCGCGGCTGCCGGGGGAAAAGCCATCGGGCAACAGATTGCCGCAATCCTGCCAACCCGCTTCCGACTTCAAGAGCAAGCGCATCCGCGCCATATTGTGACGCTCATCGGGGTCTGGCAGACGCGGCGCAGACAACATCACCCACAGGCTGCCGCTGTCGAGCTCAACAAGGTCGCCATTGTCCAATTGGACGGGCCAAATGTCCCACAAGGTCAAAGCGGGGTTGAGATGGTGGACATCGTCCTGCCCAAAGACGCGGGGACAGGGCAGATTGGCGAAGTCAATCTGCGCCAGATGCGACGCACGCCAAAAGCTCGGCCGCCAAGCTTGCTTGTGATCAGACAGGAGGGTCGGAGAAGGGGTAGAAGGCAAGCTGAATTCGTCCTGATCGGTCGTCATCGAAATGAAAGGTCATGAAGGTGGCGGGAGGTCACTTAGGCAATAGCGCCTTCTGCCGCACAATGGGTGTTCACAAAGGCTTGGTGGCTGGAGACTTGCTCGGCGCTCGCCACCATCGCGGCTTTAAGCTTGCCCAAATAATCGCGGCCATCGATGCCCCGGAAGTCAAACACGGGGTCGACATCTTGGGGGATATTGCCTTGGCCAATATGGACCGCAAGCCAGCTTGGCTGACCAAACAAATCCATGTCGCGCGCGATATGACGTCCGTATCGGCGGAAGTGGTCAATCTTCAGCTGCAAGGTGTCGGGAATGTCCATGCTGGCGCAATAGCGCCAAAGCGGGCTGTCATCCCGGGTCGTGAGCTTATAGTGCAGGACCAAGAAGTCACGGATGCGCTCAAACTCGGTCGACGCGATATGGTTGTACTCGTCCACGATCAGCGGATCAAAATCGCGCTGTGGGAAGAGGGCAAGCAGCTTTGAAATGCCGGCTTGGATCAAGTGGATCGAGGTGGATTCAAGCGGCTCTAAGAAACCACTGGACAGGCCAATGGCCACCACATTCTTGTCCCAAAACTTGTCGCGACGCCCGGTGGTAAAGCGCAGCTTGTTCGGCCCGGCCAATGCCTCTCCGTCCAGATTGGCGCGAAGTGAGGCTTCGGCATCTTCGTCGGAGATGAACTTGCTACAATAGACATAGCCATTGCCCGTGCGGTGCTGGAGTGGAATGCGCCACTGCCAACCGGCCTCGCAGGCGGTGGAGCGCGTAAAGGGCAGCATGTCGCCAACCTTGGCGCATGGCATGGCCACGGCGCGATCGCACGGCAGCCAGTGGGTCCAATCCTGATAGCCGACTTTGAGCGCTTCGCCGATCAACAGACCCCGGAAGCCCGAGCAATCGATGAAGAGATCGCCGGTCAGCTCCAGCCCGCTCTCCAGCGTAACGCCTTCGACAAAGCCGGTCTCGCCGTGTTGACGGACGCTGACGACTTTACCTTCATGGCGCTTGACGCCTCGAGCCTCAGCATAGTCCCGCAACAAGCGCGCATAGAGGCCTGCGTCAAAATGATAGGCATAGTCGAACGTCGACATGACCTGGCGGGGGTCTGGGCTGGGGCGCGTAAAGCGGCCACGCTGTGCCAAAGACCAAGCCATGGAGAAATCGTCAAACGACGTTGTATCGCCAGCTTCACGTGCTTTCAGCCAGAAATGGTGAAGGCCCACAATATCAAAGGCACGGCCATGAGGGCCAAAGGGGTGGAAATAGCGATTGCCCTGACGACCCCAATTCACAAACTCAATACCGAGCTTGAAGGAGCCTTTCGTCTTGGCAACAAATTCGCGCTCATCAATGCCCAGCATCTCATTGAAGGTGCGGATCGGCGGAATGGTGGCTTCGCCAACGCCCACGGTCCCGATCAATTCGGACTCGACGAGCTTAATCTCACAATCCTGCTTGAGGGTATTGGCCAAGGCGGCAGCGGTCATCCAGCCAGCAGACCCACCGCCGACGATGACGATGGAGCGGATGCGTCGATCTGATGATGGGGTCATAACGCCTCCTTGATCCAGAGTTTCAGCTCGGTCGAACAAATGGGGCCGAAAGCAGATGCGATCAGCCCCATCTATCAAGCTCCCTGCCCTGAAGGGAGCCTCATCTCGTTCTTAGCATTGGCAGGAAACCAAGTCTGGCTTCAAGCCTCCGCTTCGACAGCTTTCACTTTTTGAGCAACGCCCGTTCTATCTTTACCAGATAGAACGGATAAGCTGTTGCTCCAATTTAGATTTAACCCGCAACTTTGATCCTTAAGGATCAAAACACGCTTTAGAAGGTGTAGCGGATCGCTGCCGTCAAGGTGCGACCCAAAGCTGGGTTACCACTGATGACGACTGGGTTTACAGCAGCGTTTGCCACACCACCATTACCGCGCAAGTCGAACTTGTCGAACAAGTTGTAAGCCGAGAGGCTGAGTTCGACATTCTTCAACAACGAATATTTCGCCGTTGCGTTCAGGATTGCACCACCTGGATATTCGCGGCCGGCGTCGTCGATCGACGAGGTCTGGCCCGTGGTGCTGACGCCCAACGTGACTTTGTCATTAAAGTCGTAATTGGCTGCGACGGTGAAGCTCAGGTCAGGAATGCCGGGTGCGCGGGTGAAGGGACCCGAGACACCGCTACCATTTGGACGCGAGATTTTTGCGTTCGAATAGGTGGCGTTACCAATGACCGAGAGTGGGCCGTTGCGATAGGTGGCATAGGCTTCTGCACCGCTCGACTCATATTTCGCGTCGATCACGCAACCACCCGAACCGCCGGGGCAACGTGTGGCCGACAATTCAAATGTGCTCTGCTTGAAGTCGCCTTGCAGCAAGGTGAATTCCAGCGTGTAGCGGCCACCCAACAGGTCGCCACGGTTCTTCACGCCCAATTCGTCTTGGTTCACAAAGTCGACCGAAGCGGTGCGGCCAGCTTGGGTGAGCGAGCCATTGGCGTTGATCTTGCCGCTGACGGTCTGACGGTCACCGTTGAAACGGCCACCTTTCGAGCGACGTAGGAAGACGCTGGTGTCTTCGTTGACTTTGTACAAAGCCCCAAACGACCAAGAGGTATAGTCGCGGGTGTAGTTCAGATTTTCGCGAGCACCATTGGCACGGATCGTTGCGATCTGAACGCCACCGGAATTGACCAAGAATTCAGAGCCACCAGCAACGGTATTGCCGCTGGCTTCAACCGATTCAAAGCGGACTGAGCCGTCGAGAGCAAACTTTTCTGCGTCCAATTCCAACGCGATATAAGGCGCGGTGTTGGTGTAGGAGAGGTCGTAATCGCGGGCGCAGCAATCGCCCCAATTGTTGTTATAGCCCGAGATACCTTCTTGGGTCAGCTTGTTGCCTGCGGCATCAAAGAGATCCAATTGCGATGGGTTATTGCCACTCAGTTCACGCAGAGACTTGTTGACATGCCAGTCCATGGCAATGTTCTGCTTCATGTAGAAATAGCCAACCCGTGCCGTGACAGCGCCGAAGCCCGTATCGTATTTGCCGGTTAGCTTGAAGTCGTTTGCCGTGCTGCCGATGTCGCGGATGTTGGTGCGAACATTGACGTTATTGTCGACATAGGTGTCGGTGAAAGCTTGGCCAGCCTTAGGACCAGCGGCATAGCGGATGCTGGCCACAGTCGCATTGGGCAGACCTGGACGGCTGATGACCGAGCCAATCACACTGGCGCGGGTTGCGACGTTCAAGAAGGGCGAGGCAAAGCCGCCGCTCATATCCGTCCAACGGAAGTTGTTATCGACGCTCCAATTGTCATTGACATTGTAGCGCAGCTGACCGCCCAAGGAGGTCGCCTTAGTGGTGATGCCATCCATTTTGACGCGCTCGAGCACGCCATCGCGGTTAAAGATCAAGAAGTCTTTGTTATAGACCGAATAGTTCGAGCCTTCGCGGCCATCAAAGCCGGGGAATGGCTCGATGTTGGAGACTTCCAAACCATTGATCGAAGCAAGAGCTGGCGAGCCGGTATAGTTTGGCTCCTGCGTGTCAGCGATCTTCACCAGAACCCGAACAAAGCCTTTGTTGTCGGCAAAATCATGGGTCAGATTGCCCTTGATTTGGTAAGAGTTGCTGACGTCATAGCCTGCGTCCAATGGGCCGCTGCCCTTCTTGTAATAACCGCCAACGTGGAAGCGGGTCTGGTCGCTGATGGGGCCACCATAGCGGAAGTCTAAGCGGTTTTCGCTAAAGCCGAGACCGGTGCTGAGCTGGGCATAGCCACCTTGCTGTTGGCCAGTGTTGGAAATGTAGTTGATGACCGCACCTGGTGCTTGCGAGGCATAGGTGGAGGCCGAGCCACCGCGTACGCCTTCGACATTGGCGACGCTGGCGTCAAAGCGGGTCCAGTAATCATTGTTGCCGAACTGGATGTCACCAAACAAAACCGTTGGCAGGCCATCTTCTTGGATTTGCACGAAAGGCGAACCACCCGTGGCGACGGGCAAACCGCGCACGGCAATGTTGGAGTTACCACCAGGACCTGCGGTACCAGCAACTTGAATACCTGGGATCATCCGCAGCAATTCAGATTCGGAGCTTGGCTTAAAGTCCGCAATCGCCTGCGCATTGACCGTGGTCACAGAGACCGAGCTGTTGATTTGGGTGCGATTACCACCCGAGGCGGTCACGATAACGACTTCCAGACCTTCGGGTTCTTGGGGTGCTGCTGCGGCCTGTTGGGCCATGGCGGGCGCACCTGCCGCGAGCGCGGTAACCAGCGCAATCGCAGAAACGCAATTAGAGAATTGGGCAACCTTCATAACTTAACTCCCGGTGTTTGTTTATAGCTAAGGCTCTGACGGCCTGCCTGATCTTTTTGATACCATCTATGCAATGGATTGCAAGAACGATAATGCAATCCATTGCATAAAAAAGTTCACAAAGTTTCTTACGCTCTGACAGAGTTAGGTTTTTTGTGCTAGTTACGCGTGGATATCGCCTTGCAATGCGCCGATGATGACGGCTTTTGCTCTAGGATTGTGCCTGTTCAGCCAGCCAAAGCGCACCTAGAAGCCCTGAGTCTAGGCCGAGACCCGCCCCCACAATCTCAAAACCACCTTCGCCAGGTGCGGCTGTTCCATACGGGCCAATGAGGGCTTTTGCCTTGGCGGAGACCCGTTCCACAAGGCCGCCACGGGCCATTACGCCGCCACCAAAAATGACGCGCTTCACAGCCGTGGTCAGCACCAGATTGGCTGCCAGATGTGCCAGATAGTGCGCTTCGATGTCCCAAGCGGGGTGATCATCTGGCAATTGCGACGCATCCATGCCCCAACGCGCCAAGAGCGCAGGCGCAGAGGCTAACCCTTCAATACAATCGCCATGAAACGGACAAACGCCGGCAAAAGCCAGATCCTCTGGATGCCGGGGTGCCCGCATATGGCCTGCTTCGGGATGCATCGTGCCCCAAACCGCTCTGCCGCCCAAAATGATCCCAGCACCAATACCTGTGCCCACGGTCACATAAGCCACATCATCCAAGCCTTGGCCCGCGCCCCAAGCCCGTTCTGCAAAGGCCGCTGCGGTGACGTCGGTCTCCAGCGCGATTGGACAGCCTGTCCCTGCCGCCATTTGCCCGGCAACATCGGTCCCCGACCAGTGCGGCTTGGTGGTAGCAAGGATATGGCCCCAACGCGGACTGGCAGGATTGACCGCCAAGGGTCCAAAACAGGCAATGCCGATACGGCTAACCGCCAAGCCTTTGTCCTTATGGTCATTAAAGAAGGCGATCGCACGCGCCAAAGTCTCAGCAGGCGTGGTGGTTGGAAAAGAAGTCCGCGCGAGGATCGAGTCTTTGTCTTCAAAGACCGCGCAGCGCCACGACGTTCCGCCCGCATCAATGCCACCAAACTTGCTCACGCCTCAGCCCTTTTTCGTTCGCCAACCATGCGGGCTCCCCCTCTAGCGGGAATTGTGCGGCTGGCAAGGGCGACCTGCGCGCCTGATTGCATCAACTTAGTCATGGCCGGGACCACCAGCTTGCGCCGCGACCGATTGGCGAAGCATCGGCCGAGCAAAGATCAACGCGACTACGGCGATGGCATAAAGGCCAGCCATCATCGCGAAGCCAGCCGCTAAGCCCGTATAAACCGCCATAGCTGGCAATGCGAAACTGGTGATCCCCGCCCCGATAAAGCCCAACATGGTCATCAGGCCGGCAGCCGTTGCCCGCGCCTCTGGTGGCATCACATCATGCATGGCGGCATAGATACACCCATCAAACAAACCTTTGCCAAAGCTGGTTGCAAACAACAAAAGCCCCACACCCGTGGCATTCGACACCCAAGGAAATGGCACAAGGAATAGGGCAGCAAAGCTCAAACCAATTGCCAAAACACTGAAACGACCGATTGGGCTCTGGGCTGCAAATTTGTCAGCCATAAAGCCGCCGACCAAGACAGAAAAGAAGCCTGCCGTCGTGATCATGACGGGGCCAACCAACGCACTGTCAGCGAGGTTCAGTCCCAATTCGTCATGGGCATAGGTGTTGCACCAATTCAAAACCCCAGAAGAGGCCGAGGTTGCCAAAAAGAAAACAAAGCAGAGCAACAAGGCGGATGGATTCTTCAAAATAATCCCAATGGGCTCAGCACGTTTGTCGTCTTTAACAACAGGCACACCGGGGGCGTCATCCCGCAGCATTTTGTAGAGAATGGCCATCACCACAAAGCCAAGGGCGGCAAAGACGATGAAGGGCGCGGCCCAGCCGTGATGATCGGCCAGCTTACCCGCCACCCAGCCGCCAATGCCCCCACCCGCGAAAACAGCGGTCTGATGGATCGATAGCGCACGGCTGCGCATGCTTGGCTTATGCCACGAACTGATGAGAGCGGTTGCAGTTGGATAATAGGTCGACTCTCCAATCGCCACCAAAGTCCGCATACCTAGCAACATGGCAAAGCCCGTCGCCAGCGGCATAATGCCGGTCGCCAGACTCCAAAAGACCAGCCCGAAAATAATCATATGACGGCGACGGACACTGTCGCCCATCCGGCCAAACACAAAGGCGCAGACGGCATATGTCCAGAAAAAGGTCGTATCGATGATCCCTAGCTGAACGTCTGTCAGGCTGAAAGCGTCGCGCAATAAGGGTTTAACGGAGTTGAGGATGGAGCGGTCGGCCGCATTCAGGAATGACACCATCCACAGAAGGGCGATCAAGATCCAAGGATAATTATCCGGGGCGGGTTTGAGTTGCTTGTCGGTCATGTCCTGCCTCACTTTCCGCACCACGCAAGCCACATGGCCGCTGTCCAAGAAAAATCTGGTCCACCAGACCCTGCGCCCGTCTCTGGGCTAAAACTCTCATAAAAGCCTGATAGCTCGATTAGCTTGCGAGAGTCGGTGCGGATGCGCTCCGCCCAATCCTCATGGCCTGCTTCAGCTAGGCCTTGGCCGACCATATAGCTAACCACGAGCCAAATGGGTCCGCGCCAATAGCGCTTGTGGTCGTAGGCGCGGCTGCCTGCTTCCAAGCTCGGCACCAAATAAGTGGCACTTCCGGTCATGCGGTCCAATGCGGCCAAAAGGCGCCGGCGTTGGGCCGATGAGCCCACGCCCGCATAAAAGGCAAGGAAGCTGGCATTGGTCACAAGGCCAGAGCTTTCCCCTGTCGTGACATCACGCGAACAATAGGCCCCGACTTCCTCATGCCACAGCCAGTCCATGCCAGCTTCAGACAAGGTGATACGAGCTTCAAGTTCCGCCACCACCGCCGTGTCGCCCAAGGCCTGTGCCAGTACCAATAGGTCGCGATTGGCGCGCAACAATTCCATCGACATGCCGACATCCAGCATACGGAATGGGCCATGGTCGGCGATCTCACGATGGTTCCAACCCGACTTGCGGCCAAACTGAAGGATGGCGACATAGCGGTCATATTCAACAGCTGTCGGGCGCATTGCCGCGTCGACATGACCCGTATCGCGACGCTGGTAGGTACCGACGCCAGAGGTATCGACCCGCGCGAGCGCATCATCCCACTCGCTGCTATTATCGCGACCTGTCTCCCAATTATGGGTCACCATCACAAGGCCATTGCCCAAGGGATCGCGGTAGGTGTGAAACCAGCGGTGGCTCTTCACGCAGGCCTGATAGAGCGCGCGCATGCGGGGGTTGGCGGGGTCTGCGCCTTCATCTTCCCAGAGCTTGCGGACAATCGTGGCCAGAACCGGGGGCTGGGTGATACCAGAGGTCGCAGGCGTTTTACCTGTTGCCCAAACCGACGGCCCCGGGAAATAGCCGGGGTCATCCTTGTGGAAGATGATGTGCGGGATCATGCCATCTTCCCACTGACCCGAGATCAACGTCTCAATTTCTTGCCAAGCGCGATCTCGGTCAAATTCCGCAAACCCCAAAGCGACAAAAGCAGAGTCCCAATTCCATTGGTAGGGGTAGAGGCCATGGGTTGGGACGGTATAGCCGCCACGATCATTTCGGCGCAAAATCTCTTGGGCAAGCTGGGAAAGGTCCTGCGTCACGTGGAAGCTCCTTCAATGGCAATCAGGCGAATATCATTCACATTGGTGCGCGTCGGGCCGGTCATAATCAGACCGCCGAAGCGCTCAACAAGGGGATAGGTGCGATTGGATTCTAAGGCATGGGCCGCATCGCTTTGCGGCACCCAGGATGCATGCAAATAGCCGCCGGCATTGTCTTGGGTCCCGTCAATCCCATCTGTATCGCCCGCAAGGGCTTCGATCTTGGCAGTGTGCGGCAAAGCCGACATCAGACCGACTAAATACTCAAGATTAGGGCCACCCTGGCCGTCTTTGCGGGCTTTGGTGACCGTCAATTCGCCACCTGAAATCATCAGATGCCGACCGGGTGTACGAGCATACATCTGGGCCCGCAAAGCATGGGCTTTGCCACAGGTCGCCGCATCGCCCGTCAAAGCTTTACCCGCGTCAATCACGTTCCAGCCGTCCGCACGGGCGCGGCTTTCAACAGCGGCCAAGGCGTCTCCATTGGTGGCGAGCACCTTGACGGGATGATCGACCACGGTGGCGGGCTGATTGCCGTGTATCGCGCTGCGGACATGCTCTGGCACCTCAACACCGGCCTTAAGCAACACAGACAAAGCGCCTTCAGGATAAAAGTTCGACGCAATGCTGGGACCAGAAGCGACAAGAGCTGGATCATCACCCGCCACATCTGAGATGACATAGGTCAAAAGCTCCGCACCCCTTGCGCCTGCAACCGCGCCAAGCCGCCCACCCTTCACCCGCGACAAATGGCGGCGCACCAGATTTATGTCTTGAATAGGTGCACCCGAACGCACCAAAGCGTCGGTCATCGCCTGCTTCTCAGCCAAAGTAATGCCTTGAGCTGGTGCACACAAAAGGGCCGACCCACCGCCAGACGCCAAAAAAATGACCCGATCGTCCGGACCTGCTGTCGAGGCGAACTCTAGCATCCTTGTTCCGGCTTGCAGACTATGGTCGTCTGGAACCGGGTGGCGGGCTTCAATCAATTCAATCTTGGTATGACTTAAATCCACACCATGACCATGACGCGTCACCGCAAGCCCGGTCACCGGCCCGTCCAAGGTTTCAGCCGCAACCAAAGCCATTTCAGCCGCAGCCTTGCCATAGGCCAGAACGAAGGTTTTACCTCTGACCAAATCTTTCGGCAACGCGGGCGGCAATACAAGCCGAGGGCTTGCGGCGGCAATGGCTGCAGCGAAATAATCAGTCAGCATGGTGCGATACGTCATGATGCGCGTGCTCCGCCCCAGCAAAATGCCAGTAGACTTCGATCAAAGTCGCGGTTGGAAGGAAAACGTGCAAGGCCGGACTTGCGCCAAGCCCTGCACATTTTGGATCACCAGCTTCAGAAGCTGTAGGTTACGCGTGCCATGATGCGGCGTGGCAGCACGGGCCGGCCTACGAAGAATGCACCATTGGCGGCTTGGTTATTGTCCTGCCGTGGCGAGCCCTCTGTCACCGCATCCTCATCGGTCAAATTATAGACATTGAGGCTGAAGCGCGCGGTTTGATTACCGATTGGCATCGTATAGCCGAGGTCCAAATTCACGATGTTCCACTCATCCAACAAGATCGTGTTGCTGGACGACGTATAGTTGGTGCCCGTGAAATTGGTGAAGAGGGACGCATCCCACTTGCCATCATCATAATAGAGGCCAGCATTGTACAAGAAGCCAGGCTGGCGCTCGACGTCCTTGCCAATCAAGGCGGTGTTTGAGTCAAACGCGCTATATTGGTTCGACTGCAAGGTCATGTTGCCGCTGAAGCGCAAGTTCGAGGTGATCTTATAGTCAATCGTACCTTCAACCGCATAGGATTCGGTACCAACCAAATTGACCTTTTCGGTGAAGCCACCAGCACCATCATTGACGAACAAGACTTGGCGACGATTGTCCAAGCTGGTCGCAAGGCCCGCGAGCGTCAAAGACACGCGCTTCATATTCATCTTCAGACCGATTTCGCCCTGATTGATGATTTCGGCCTTGAAGGTCGAAGGTTGGAACAAGCTATTGAACGACACCGAGCGCAATTCTGGGAAGAAATAGCCGCGCGAGAAGTTGGCATAGAGGCTCACCCGGTCGGTTGCCTTATAGAGACCGCCGATGGCTCCGGCCCACTCAGTGGTGGAGACCTTGCCCTTGGTGAAAGCGCCATTACCCCAAATCACATCGCGGAGGGCCGTCGACAGATTGGCCGTGGTAGAATCGGTGACCACTGTGGCCGTCCGTTCACGGCTGATGTTGCCCATCAGCTTTTCAACCCGGAAACCAATGTCGAGGTTGAACTTCTCGCCAATCTTGATCTGATCAGCGAAATAGCCCGCATAGCGCTCTGCCTCGTGACGGTTATTCACATAGCCAGCACCTGCGTTCAAAAGACCATTGCGCGACACGATGGTTTGAGCGGCACCATTGGTGACAACCAGATTGACCAAGCGAGGGCGGTTGTTCAGTTCTGCCAAATAGGTCGTGGTGACGTTATAATCGCCCGCGCTAGCATTGCCGTAGAAAGCCCCCAAAGTGACGCTGTGGTCCATTGCCCCGGTCACGAAGCCCTTGGTCAGATTGACTTCCGTGGTGAAGTCTTCCGCAGGGCGCACGCGGTCAGTAAAGCGGTTGGCAAACAGCAAGGAATTGGCTGCCACTGTGCCACCGCCGACGAAGGTGAAGTTCGCATTGGCCGTGCTGCCAAGGCCACGATTGGTCAGGAAGCTCTGCAAGGTTTCGGGCACGTTGATCACGCCATCGCCGTCGGAGAACAAGCCAAACTTGTGCTTATAATCGCTATATTTGATGCGGCCATTGGCGGCCCAACCAGAATCGCCAAAACTCTTGTCAAAGGACAAAGCGACGAGGCCACCCGTGGTAGCAACACCGTCATTGATGTCAGAGACGAAATTGCCGGTTGGGGTCTTAAAGCCCAAGCTGGGACCGAAGTCATTCTGGACGGAATTGACGATCTGACCGTCATTACCAACCAAGCGCTCGCGGCTTGCACCATTGAGCGGGATCGGCAAATAGAATTGGGCTTGGTCGTCGATATATTGGCCCGACAGGGTCACCGAGCCACTGCCATCGCCAAAGCGATAGTCGAGATTACCGCGAATCTGGCCGCCGACCGTATCAAGATTGGTGTCCAGTGGCCCTTTATCGCTGCGATAAAAGCCAGAAACCGCATAGAATAAATTGTCGCTGATCGGACCGCTGACAGCAAAGTCACCGCGAACACGGCCTTCTTCGGCCACTTCCACTTGCGCGACGCCTTGATAACTGTCGCCACCTTTTTTGCTAATATAGTTGATCAGGCCTGCAACCGATCCCGGTCCAAACAAGTTAGACACACCACCGCGCACAAACTCAAGGCGCTGAACGCCCAAATCGTTGCGATAATAAACGTCATAGGCTGAGGAGTTCAGACCAAAACTCGAAAGGACGGTGATGCCATCATACATCAGCGGCGTGAACTGATACTGGCCGCCCGAAGGTAGACCCTTCACAAAGATGTTGGCAGCAACTTCACCGCCGCCGCCATCCGCTTTGATCGTTGGCACTGAGTTCAAAATGTCGGCTTGGCCACCCGACGACAGGCGCGACAAGGCTTGCGCGTTCAATTGGGTTACGGCCAACGGGGTATCCAAGGCTACCCGGCTGCGGCTTGTCCCCGTTACGATAACAACTTCGACTTCTTTCTCCGGTGCATCGCTCGCTGCAGGCGCTGATTGATTCTGGGCCCAAGCAATCGGTGCGAAGGCAAAAAGCGACACGCCGCCCAAAGCGATCGCCAGTTTTGACGCTGTTTTCATTGTTTCTCTCCCCGTCGTTGGGTTTCCGCAAAGACCCCAACTGTTCATGAATGTTTTAAGACTAGCAGGAATATAACTTATGACAAGTATTATTCAGCGGTGGACGAGTTGCGCTCCGATAAACTTCGCGTCAAACTGATCTCCATGACGCAGACGTTCCTATCCCCTGACCAGTTTGAGCTGCCCTCTGACAGCGAAATGGCGATTCTGAGCCATATTCTGCGCAATAAGGGCGCCGCGCAGCCAGACATTGTGACGGCAACCGAACTCTCTCAGCAAACGGTCTCACGATTGGTGAATGGCTTGTTGGCACGTGGTGCCGTCCAATCGGGTGGACGGATTCCCAATGGCAAGCGGGGCCAACCGCGGTTGAAGCTAGAGATCGCGCCAAGCTATGCTTATTCGCTCGGTGTCGCGCTGATGACAGATGCGATGTCCGTCCTTTTGATGGATTTTGCCGGCCAAGTCGTCGATTATCATTATGTCGAAATGCCGAAGATGAGCCGAAACGCCGTGTTCGCGCAGCTTGATGAAACCGTACACGGATTTCTAAAGCGCCACCCGCGCGCCAAAGACCGCTTGTTGGGTGTTGGTGTTGGCATATCGGGCTATAGTCTCGATGGCCGGGCTCGCTATAATCCACCTTCAGCGCTAGACGATTGGGCCATGGTGGATATTGACCACCTATTCACCGAAGCGCTTGGGCTGCCTGCTTGGGTAGAGAATGATGGCAATGCCGCCGCCATCGGGGAAAGTTTATTGGGTGTCGGCCGACGCTATGCAAACTTTGTCTATGTCTTCATCGCGGCCGGTATTGGCGGTGGCGTCATTTCGAACCACCAGCTGTTGCGCGGTATCCATGGCAATGGTGGCGAGATTGGTCTTATCTTGCCGCGCAATATGTTTGAACTGCCCACACTTGAAACCCTTTTGGCCTCGATCCGCGAACAGGGCATTGAGATGTCGAGCATTTCGGAGATGTTGGCGCGCTTTGATGTGAACTGGCCAGGCATTGACGCATGGATCGAGCGGGCGCGCGACCCGCTCTCTCTCATTGCCTCGTCGATTGCCGCTTTGCTAGACCCTGAGGCGATTGTGCTGGGGGGCCGCCTTCCAGCAGAGCTGTCACAAAAGATTATTCCGATGATCGAACTTTATGATGACGCCCGGCGCGAGGAACCCCGGCCCTTGCCGAAATTCCTCTTGTCTGAGACCAAAGTCGACGCCTGTGCCATCGGTGCGGCCATGTTGCCGCTGGAAAAACAATTCTTCGCCAGCATGGTTTGATTGTGACACGACCTAATCGGGACAGGCCCCTAAGCGCCGACCGCTCACCTTGGTTTCGATGATGCGTCGCAAGAATTGAGCTCTTCCAACAACCATAAAGTCCTCATCATCGAAATTGCCCTGCCAACTTGTGACCATGGTGCCAAAGGGCATGGCGCAACGCGTTTCAAAGCGCACCCAATTACCCTCAACGATGACATTCTGGGTCTGGCAAGCAACCGCCTCACGCCCTTGCGGTGGCGCGGGTTTGAAAGGAGCCATGGCGTCCGTTTGGAGACTCGCTTCCGAATAACACGCCTTGCGGGTTTGGATCTGATCGGCATCAGGCCCGAGATTCATACTTTGGCTCAACTGCCATTGGCCCGCCATCAAATGGGGGGCTGTTTTGGTCGTGGGCGGAGGCACCACGGGAGCCGCCGCGATAAGGCAGAGGATTGTTGGAACGACAAGAGTAGCAGTGAGGCGACGTTTGGTAACAGAAGATGGAAACATGGTTTAGGCCTTTCATGTGAAGACCTTTAGAGCTTAGCGCAGGGGCCAAAGCCGTGGGTGACAGGCTCTGGCGCCTGAGCCCAATTTTGTGACAATCTGTGACAAGGCAATTGAATATGGCGGCGATCTGGGGTGAAGGGGGAAATGTGACATCACCACTTGGAACCCGCGCCTATGATTACGCCTGAGACCCCCCACATTCTAATCGTGGATGATCATCGCGAAATCCGTGACAGCCTTGGCGCCTTTCTGCGCCGTCATGGCCGACGCGTGACGACAGCTGACTCGGTTACGCAAGCGCGTGAGGCGATGAAGGTAAATCGGTTCGATTTGATCGTCCTCGATATCATGATGCCGGGCGAAGATGGTCTGTCCTTTTGTAAATCCTTGATCCCCAGCCAGTCACCGCCCGTCATTCTGATCTCGGCGCGCGGCGAAGATGTGGACCGCATTGTGGGGCTGGAGATCGGGGCGGATGACTATTTGCCTAAGCCTTTTAACCCGCGCGAGCTTTTGGCGCGCATTGATGCCGTGATCCGACGCGCCGTTCAGCCGCCGCGGGGCAGTGTGACCGGCAGCATGAAGAAAGCCCTGTTCGGCGACTGGTCCTTTAGCCCGACGCAATTCCGCCTGCAGCGAGACGGAGACGCGCATATGCTGTTGTCCTCGACTGAAGCACGCCTTCTACAGGTCCTCGTGCAGCGCCCAGGCATCGCTTTCTCTCGGGATCAGTTGCTCGATCTCTCCAGCGTCCATGGCTTGGATATTAGCGAACGGGCGATCGACACGCAGATTTCCCGTCTGCGCAAAAAGCTGGGTGATGACCCCAAGAACCCGCGCTTTATTCAAACCATTTGGGGCGGCGGCTATGTCTTTGCGGAGGCCGTGACATGGTCGGACGAAAACTAATTGGTTCTAGACTTGCTCTGCAAGTTGGCGGTCTGGCCGTTTTGGCGGTCGTTCTCTCCAATATTCTAACGGTCGTCTTCTTTTTTGGCGACCGCAATGAAATCATCCGCACGATCGTCAATGCCGAAACGCTAGCGCGCCTGACACCTGTCGTGACATCGCTTGAGCGCGGCGAAGTAGTCGGCTTAGACGAGACCATCAGCATTCGCCCTGCCGCGACTTGGACCCCGGACCCGAATGCTTGGCAGGAAGCCCCGCTGCTGGCCAGCCAGATCATGGCAACTTCGGGGGGCAGCAGCTTGCGCGTGTTTACACCGCGTATTTCGGCTTTCACCTTTGGCGACCTCTTTCAACAGGTCCAAAAGGGCGGGCCAGAGGTAGGCGCAATCCTGACACCGCGCGACCAACAGCCTCTCGCCATTCTGATCCGTATCCAGCCTGATCTGCCCCCACCCCTAGCCGCCCTGATCGCAACCCTGATCTCGGGCGTGTTGATCACCTTTGGCACCAGCTTCCTGATTGGGCGCATGACCCAGCCTTTGACCACCTTGGCGGCCGCGTCCGAAAATATTGGGCAGAGCCAGCGCATCGAAACAGTCCCAGTTCGCGGGCCGCTGGAGCTTCGGATCGCCGCTGGTGCCTTCAACCGCATGGCCCAGCGGATCAGCCAATTGCTCGACCGCCAGCGCGCAACACTTTGGGCCTTGGGCCATGACTTACGCACACCCGTGACAGCCATGCGCATTCGCTTAGAGTTGGTGGACGATGACGAGACGCGAGATCGCTTGCGCGAGTCAGTTCGCGAAATTGAACGAGTTGTCGAAGACGCGTTATTCCTCGCGCGCAGCGACTTGGCGACCGCGCCGACGCAGATCGCTTATCTCGATGAGTTGGTTGAAAAGGCAGTCGCAGGCTTGATTGACGCCGACCCGGAATCTGCAAGCCGACTAACGATTACCAAGAACCCGAAGGCGCGGATTTTGGCGCGGTCAAATGATATGGTCCGTGCCATTCGCAATCTGATCCACAACGCCCTGCGTCACACCGAAGGGCCCGTCCAAGTCATTGTCTCACTTGACCCTACCCCCGCAATCGAAGTCGGTGATTGGGGACCGGGTCTTCCAACAGAAGTGCTAGCAGCCCCGGGCGAGCCCTTCGTGCGTGGCGATCAAGCCCGCAGCGCCGACGGCAGTACTGGGCTAGGGTTGGCCATCGTGCGCTCGATCGCCGAAGGGCACAAAGCCAAGCTAAGTGCTAAGAACCGCAGCGGCGAAAGTGGCACCTTGATGCGCATTGATTTTGATCGGATTTGAGCCGGTCAGCAGCCGTGACATACTTTGCCACATCTATACAAAGCCTTGCCGCACATCGCTTTATGCCTTGAGCTAAAGACCAGACCATCCCTCCCCTAGAAAAAGAGATGGTCTTATGAAACTCACCGCCTGCCTTGCCTCAACCGCCCTCTACTTGTCGCTGGGCCTCCCACAAATTAGCGCCGCCCAGTCCGTTCCAGACGCCCCAAAAGCGGACCCCGCGATGGAGGTCGTGGTCGTGCGCGGATCGCGCCTGCCAGAGAGCGTACCCGGCGATGTCAAGCCAGAGCTGGTGATTGGCACATTCGAAATCCGCACAACCGGCGCAACGAGCCTGCCCGAGCTCTTGCTGACGCTCTTGCCCCAAACGCAAAGCGGCGCTCGACGCGGCGACAATAAGCCGATCCTCTTGGTCAATGGCCGCCGGGTCGCTGACTTTAGTGAGATTCGGGCTATCCCAGTTCGCGCGATCCGCCGGGTCGAAGTCTATCCGGAAGACGTGGCGCTGCGATACGGCTTCCCAGCCGATCAGAAGGTCGTCAATCTGATTTTAGTCGGCCGCTTTTCAATCAACGGCATCACCGGTGGCATTGGCCAGTCCGCCGATGCTGAACGTGAGACCTATGATCTGGTCCTCGACAGCACGAGGATTGATACGAACGGCCGGTCCGTATTCAGCTTTGATGCCCAGAAAGCCTCCGGCGTCAGTGAAGAGGATCTTGGCCTTTCTCTGTCGCCTGGCGGAATACCCAGCATACGGAGTATCCTGCCTGAGACCGAGACTTATCGCTTCTCCGGTGCCGTGGGTAAGTCCGTCGCCCGCTTGGGCGAGCAAGGCTATGTGACCATGGGTGTGGATGCTCAATCAGAGACAAGCCAGTCCATCCTGTCCCGGTCGCTGACGGGGTCGCGGTTAGCGCGCGACACTGAGACGACCAAAGCCAAATCCTCGGTGACAGCGGAAGGTGTTGTGAAAGACCGCCGCTGGACCGCGATTGTCTCTGCCCTCTCTGAGGACCAGAACACGCGGACGGACTGGGCCGACGGGCGAGCACGCGACCGCACCAATCAACAGCTAACAGGCGCATCCTTTGACGGCACGCTGGCAGGCCCTGTGCCCGGTCTTTTGGCGGGAACGGGAGCCTTTAGTCTGCGCACACAAGCATCCGCCGAAAGGCTGGAGTCTGACTATACGCGCGGATTACTTGCGGGTTCAAACGACCTCGACCGCACCAAAGTCGATGTAAACGGCAGTTTTACCATCCCTTTGGCAAGCCGAAAGGCAGCTGGAAGCCGCTTTGGTGATCTATCTCTCACGCTCAATGGCGAACTGGGCAGCAGCAGCGACTTTGGTGGCTCTGGCGGCTGGGGAACGGGTCTCAATTGGTCACCCACCAATGAGCTACAGATCACAACCCGTTACAGTACCAGCGAGAAGCTTCCAACCCTTGAGCAATTGGGCGGACCTCAAACCAATATCCCATCCGCATCAGTCTATGACGCACGAACAGGCCTAAGCCTGAGACTCGACGAAACGCGCGGCGGCAATGGAGCCCTTCTCCCCGAACAACAACGCGACTTCATCTTGGGGGCCAGCTTCTCGCCGCTTCAAATTGATGGCCTCAATCTGTCTTTGACCTATGCCCGCAACAAGACTGAGGATTACATCGGCAGTATCGGGGTCAATATCCGCGCCGCAGAGACGGCCTTTTCAAGCCGCTATCAGCGCAATAGTGCCGGGACGTTGATTGGGCAGGACACGCGTGCCCTCAATCTGGGTGACCGTCAAACCGAGACCGTGAGCTTTGGTCTATCTTATAGCCGCAACTTTGGCCAAGCCCCGCAATTCCTGCGCGACATTGTTTCAAAGGTCCAAAAGGCGCAGGATGCAAACCCAGATGCTACTACTTTGCCCGGCGGCCTGCCCCCGGGCATTACGCCACCGCCCGGATTCAAGCCCCCACCAGGCGGCACGCCACCAGACTTCAACCAACTCATGCAAGCAGCCAAGATCCCTGGGGGTCGCTGGAACATTGGCTTGAATTACGCCTACACCCTGGATGATACGCTTATCCTGAAAAATAGCGGCGTGAAGCTAGATTTGCTGGATGGCGGTGCGCTGGACACGGAGATGGGGCGCAGACATCATCTGACCCTCGACGGCGGCCTCAATTATCGGGGTATTGGCGGACGTCTCGCTGCGGTCTGGAAGGGCGAGGGAGAGATCGCGACGGGATATGGTACGGAGCGTCTGTTCGTCGATGATCAGGCCACGTTGGACCTATCGCTCTTTGCATCCACGGATTTGATGCCACAACTCAATATGGCGGTGCCCTTCTTAAACGGCGCACAAATCAGGTTTGAAATCAATAATCTGACCGATAGTGAGCGCAAGGTCACGAATTCGACAGGGCTCGTTCCAACAGCCTATCAAAGTGGACTCTTAGAACCCGAAGGCCGCAGCTATAAGCTCAGCCTGAAGAAGCAATTCTAAGCCGCAGCCCAGCCTCTGTGCCCATGGAAGGGCACAGAGGTCGGGCATTTTGGATTAGCGGATATAAGGCAAGTCTGCCGGCATCAAAACGGTGTCAATGGCGTGGATGACGCCATTGCTCGCCGGAATGTCGGCTTGCACCACGGTCGCATTGTTGACGCGAACGCCATTGCGACCGTCAATGGCCACAGAATGTCCTTCCAAAGTTGGGCTGGTCATGGTGATGCCCATGAGGCCAGACGAAGGCACACGTCCACTAACGATATGGTAAGAGACGATACGGCGCAGAGCGGCACGATTTTCAACCTTGAGCAATTTCTCCAACGTGCCAGCTGGCAAATTGGCAAAGGCCTGATCCGTCGGTGCAAACACGGTGATCGGGCCCGACATGGTCAGGCGGTCGTAAAGGCCAGCTGCATTGGCTGCCGCTAGCAAGGTGTTGAACTGGCCATAGCCAGCGGCCACGGTCGCGACATCGCCAGGGCCGGTTGCCGGCACGGTCATCACAATGGGGTCTGCTGTCACGACCGTGACCGCTTGCGGCTTCGGCGCTTCAATGGTGGTGGTGGAGCATGCGCCCAAGGTCAGAACCAAGAGCGGTAAAATGGCATAGGTTTTTTGAAAATTGAAAATTGTCATAGGAATATCCTTTATCGACGGGCAGTCAAAGCTGTCTGAAAGGCAACGCCCGAGCCGCCTGCAGGTTCCCGGCGACGCACTTTAGTGAAGCTGTTCAAGGAGTTTTGGGATGTCGATTAGGCCAAAGGCCACGGAAGAATCTGAGACCCCATAGGGAAGTAGGATTTTGCTGCCATTGCGCAGAGCCCCGCAGGCATAGACTACATTCGGCACATAGCCGTTGCGGCCCCGATCGCTGGGCACCAGAATGGGTTCAGGCGTACGGCCTAGGACCACACGCGGATTTGTCTTGTCGAGCAAAAGGGCACCCATCGCATATTTGCGCATTGCCCCAACCCCATGTGTTAGCACCAAGAAGCCTTCATCCAATTCAATGGGAGATCCGCAATTACCCGTCTGGACGAGGTCCCAGAGATATTTTGGGCTGGCAATCACCTCGCCCTTGTCCCAATGCAGCAATTGGTCAGATTGCATGTAGAAATGGCTCTCACCATCATAGCGGCCGAGCATGGCATAAGCCCCATTTATACGGCGCGGGAATAGGGCCATACCTTTTCCGGTGACGGCCGTACCGGTCATGGGTTGTAGCTTAAAGTCAGTAAAGTCGGCGGTTGTCATGAGTTCTGACCGCACCTCCAATCCTGAATAGGCGGTATAGGTGCCATGGAAAGCTGACGGTTGCCCCTCCTCCTCAAACCGCACCATTCGAAGGTCTTCGAGTCCATTGCGCTGGGCATTGGTGACCGGAAAGATCACGGCGGCTGAAATGGGAACGGTTGGCGGCCGCTGCACATTAACGAAACCGTCTGCGTCAGGTCCGATGGAGTTGGCCGCCAGCGTAGGGCTGGTTTGTGGCCAGATCTGCAAGGTATCATCCCGGGTCAAAATCCCTTCCCGAAACGAAATAGAGGAGATATGCCCCTCCCCCACGTTGCGAAGCGAAAGGATGAAACGCAAATCTCCAGGGCGCATGCCAGTCTGATCGGGGTGCGCGACTATTGACGGGTTGGTCACTGCAGCGGCACAATAAGCGTATTCAAGGCAGAAATAGGCACCGATCAGCTCCAGATGGGCCGACGACAGCGTATCGCAATCGCCAGCAATCGCCTCACAAATCCGAAGGCTGCGATCGAGAAACAAGCTGCGGGTTTCCCAGTGTCGCCCTTTAAAGTCTGCGTTCACATGCGCCAGAGCACGCAGACAGGTTTCTTGATCGAGCGTGGCCACCGTGTGAAAGATACGTCGTGCCCGCGCCAGTTGCGTCGGGTGCAAATCGCGTGGCTCCGGCGCGATGTGAAACGGCCGGATCACAACCAAGGACGGATCGGGAAGAAGCGTGCCTTCCAATAATTGGATCACATGGATAGACCGATTGGGCGCGCTGGCGGGCTAATCCCAACACTTGTCACACGCGCCATCGCGCAATTTGCCATTTGGAGCGCCAGTATCGATTCAGCACCTTGATTTCGATTGACACCTGTCTCGGTTAAGCCATCAAAACAGCCGCCCCGCTGATCACTCAACGGTAGGCCATTATCATTCTCGCCAAAGAACCACGCATGGGCGGTTTGCGCCATGATCAGCCACTTGCTCTGTTTGGTGGCGGCATAAGCAGCCAAGGCCGCATCAATCGTCGCACAGGCCTCAATCGGTTGTTGGTCGAGCAGTCGCGGCGGCGCGAATGCGGTCGCGGGGGTCGAACTTCCCACCGCTCGGAAAAAGCCATTGGGAGATTTTTGAATGGTGTCGAGCCAAGCCAAAGTCTTGAGGCCAATAGCCAGCATGTCAGGTCGGCTGAGACTAACGCCAGCTGCGATCAGAGCATGTGGGATGCGGGCGTTGTCATAGGATAGGCTGGGCTCCAGCCACTGCCAAGTTGGCGCGCTGTGGGTTTCAAACCGCGCCATCAGGCCTTCGGCATGCTGCACCAACATGTCATAGACTGCCAGATTATGCGGCTCTCCATGTAACAGACTGACCGCCCCGAGGATCGTGAAGCACTGGGCTCGCAACGATCCTAAAGTTGCTGCCGATGGCCCTACTTCTTTTGCAAGAGCGATAGCCCACAAGCGAACTTGCTCATGCTCAGCATAGCAAGCTGTCTCACCCAGCGCCCAGAAGGTTCGACCATTGCTGTCGGGCGAACCCTCTGCTTCTAACCACGTACGATTATAGCCCATGAAATTTCGGAAGCGCTGTGTGTCCGGATTCCAAGCATGTTGGACAAAGGCTGCATAGGTGCGTTCTAAATGATCGAGCGTATGGTTCTTATGACCTAATTCCCTAAAGCGCTGGATTAGGATGAGCGCGCGAACCGCATCATCAATACAATAGCCATGAGCGCGATTGTCGATGCCATAGGAAGCATGCTGCATAATCCCGCAGGCATCGGTCACACGCTGGACCGCCAGGAGCGACGGCAGGCTTTGATCTGTCAGGCGGGGGGCCGGCAAATGCGGTTCTTGACGCCGGGTGATCGCGGTTTGAAACGCGGCGGCATAGGCTTCGGCAGAGCGCTCCCAAATCGTCGTGCGGCCCTTGGCGTAAGCCGACTGCCCGGCTGCTAGAAGCTGTGCGGGGTCTTCGAGCAAGCGGGAAATGACAGCAGCAAAGCCAGCGGAATCACCAAAATCGACCAAAGCACCGCACGTCTCATCCACCCATTCGGTTGCGTGCCAAAATGGCGTGGATATGACAGGCTTGCCCAAGGCAATCGCGTAAGCCAGCGTGCCGGATGTGACTTGGGCTTGGTTCAAATAGGGTGTCACATAGATGTCTGCCGCGCTGAGATAGGTCAGCAAAAGCGCATCATCGACAAAGGCATCCACAAAACGGATGTGGTTCGCAACGCCCAAATCTTCCGCTAGTCTTATCAAACCATCGCGGTAGGCCTCTCCGTCCACCCGTTTGAGGTTGGGGTGGGTTGCACCGAGGACGACATACAGGGCGTCTGGATGGGCGGCGACAATTTGAGGCATGGCGGCAATGAGGGTTTCAAGGCCCTTGCCCGGCGACAACAAGCCAAAGGTCAATAACACTTTATAGGGGCTAAGGCCCAAACTTGCTTTGAAGGAATCCGGGCGCGCAAACGGCCGATCTGGCGTGCCATGCGGACAAATAGTGACCTTCGCTGGGTCGGCACCATAGACGTCTTTCAGCAAATCCGCGCCCTTCTTGGCCATCACAATGACTTGGTCGGCACGCCGCAAAAGGGCGGCGACCACATGACGCTGTCCTTGGGTTGGTGTCTCGATCACCGTATGCATGGTGATCACTACGGGGGCGGTCAGACGGTCGATCAGGTCGAGAATATAAGCGCCATCAATGCCGCCAAAAATCCCAAATTCATGCTGGATCGACACCACGTCGATACCGAGATGATTGAGGCGATCAGCCGCTTTGCGATAGTCGGTTTGCACATGCTGACGGATACGATACAGCGCGGGCTCCTCCGTCAGCGCTTCGTCGTCATCTAAGATGCGAACAAGGTCGCAGGCCCAGCCGTCCAACAGGTTTAAAGAGCGCCGGACGTCTGCGGTAAAGGTTGCGATTCCGCACCGTCGCGGCGGAAAAGTGCCAACAATCGCGACGCGTCGGTCGGTCGGCTCAGCCGTTTGCGGCAGAAAGCGCAATAGCCCCTCGAGGCTTGGCAGAATGGTCGTACGTGGAGCATCAGGGGGAGCTGGCTGCATGGACTTGATCCTTATCACGCCAGCAAAGGCCGGCATCAGTCCATCAACGCCAACACGAAAAAAGGGTTCCTTTCAGAAAGGCGAACACAGATATTTTTGGAACCGCGTGCGGGTGGGGGCGTAACCCTAACCGAGAGCAACGCCCACTCAATCTGGATCAGATGGATCAAAGGGACACTCAGGAGACACGCATGCCCGAACTGCCAAGCGACGATGCAACCCACCCAGATAAAGCGCCTCAAGACCTAGCGCCAGACTCCATTCTAAAACTCTATGACCAAGACTTTGACCGCTGGGAGTTTACTGAGGCGCACCCGCGCATCACGCCCTTTTGCGAAACCCTGAGCCAACTTGGAGGCTCCGATGTCGCTTGAAGGTCACACCCTTTCCCCCGATGAATCCTTCGGTGTCTTCAACCGATCGTCCGGAACCTTTGTCCTGCCCACGCTGCCCTTCGAGGTTACGGCTTTGGTACCAATCACTGGGGCCGAAACTTTGGGTGTCCACTTGGGCAAGCACCACCAAGCTTATGTGGATGGAGCGAACCGATTGATGGAGCCCATGGCCAAAAAGTTCGAAACGGCCGTCGAAGTGATCAGCTTTGCCCGCAGCATTGAAGCCCACGGTCTCTTGGAACAAGCCGGTCAAGCCCTCAATCACGGCTTTTTCTGGACCTGCCACCAAGCCGCCGGCCTCACCCGTCCGGACGGCAGTCTCGAGATCGCCATCAATGGCAAGTTCGGTGATTTCGCGGGCTTCACCGACGCCGCCATTGCCTTAGGCAAAAGCAGGGTTGGATCTGGCTGGATCTGGCTGGTCGCCGACCATGAAGGTGCGGTCCGATTGGAGCTGACACGCGATGCCGAGACACTTCTGGATGACCCCAGTTTGGTCGCACTACTGGTCTGCGACATCTGGGAGCATGCCTATTATCTCGACAGGGCGTCCGACAGAGCTGGTTGGATTGATGGTTTCTTTGGGCAGTTGGCAGACTGGTCGATGGCCAAGACACGCTATGAAGATGGGCTGAGCCGGGAACCAGATGCCGCTTAGAGCGTTTCATCCATACCTCCCAACCAAAGGCGAAGATCATGAACAACGACACCATCAAAGGCCAATTCGATCAATTCATCGGCGCAGCCAAGTCCGAATGGGGCAAGCTGACCGACGATGATTTCATGCGCGTTAGCGGCGATCTGCAAAAGCTGAAAGGTGCCGTGCAAGAGCGCTATGGCATCACCAAAGAAGAGGCTGAAAAGCAGGTCAGTAAATGGGAATCCGGTCGCCCACGCGACATGACAGATCGCTCTGGAAGCTAGTAATTCATGCCCATCGACTTCTGACATGGTCCTCTTGTTAGACGTCATGTGGGCCTGAACCGGGAGAACAAACACCGCAGTCCCCACTGTGATCCCCCTGTTTGTTACTTGGTCTTGGCCGTCGCGCTCCACCCCGGGCGCGACGGCTAATTTTTGGGGTGCGTCAACAACAGAAAAAGCCAAACCGGCCCAACTCCCTCACCTTGGTGGGGGAGTTGTCTGTTTGGCGGGATATCGTTTTAGTGAGTTTGAAGGGATGCCCCTCCCCGAAAGGGAAGGGGCAATAGGGCTTACAGACCGCGCGGGGTCTGGTTGCGCGACCAGCATGTGCGGTTGGTACCGGGGATGACGTAATAATAGGAACCATTGCGATCCCGGTAGGTAGGTCCACGCTGAGCTGTGGCGCATTCATCGCGTCGTTGATCCAAGCTATAGCCACGCACAGCACCCGCCGTACCGCCAATGACGGCACCAACGACAGCGCCATTCCCGGCATCGCCACTGCCAGTATTATTGCCAATGACCGCCCCGGCGAGCGCACCAATCGCGGCACCGGCCCCTGCGTTACGTTCCATATTGCCGGTCGTGGTGCACGCACCCAAGATGCTTGCCAAGGCGACTAGGCCAAATGTGAGAGTCTTCATGTTGAATTCCAATTCGAAGTGAGAGGGGAGGATCGTGCTAGCTCGGCAGCCTGCCCCGAAGGGCAGCTGCAATGGCACTGATGAGAAACAGAACCGCAAAGACGAAGAAGAGGATCTTGGCAATATCGACTGAAGCACTGGCAATGCCGCCAAAACCCAGCACCCCTGCAATCAAGGCCAAAATCAAGAAACTTATCGACCAACGTAGCATGTCGGTTTTCCTTTCCGTGAAGGTGGGTCCACATGGCCCACGCCATGCAGATCAAACGCTGGCTTCGAACATAGGTTCCCTTTTTCGCTTAGGTCGGATCGGCTCAGAGGCTGGTCAGTAAGAAGCTGACCCCGACGCAAGACCCGCCGCCATTGTAAGGCGAGAGCGTCAGCTTGCTGCCCAATTGGCGTCCAAACGCCGTCAATAGACTGTGGCCAGTACCAAGCTTGGAAGTCGTTTCTGCCCAACCAACCCCGGTATCGCAAACCTGCAGGCAAACCAGCTTTTGCGCATCGACTCGCAAGGAAACATGGACCTGCCCAGTCGCGTCGCCGGGAAAAGCGTGAATGATCGCATTGGTCAGCGCCTCCACCACAAACATGGAGATGGGCACGGCCAAGTCAGTTGCAATCGGCAATGGATCGCAATCACACTCGATTTTGATCCGTTGCATTTGAACCGGATAGCTACGGCGGATTTGTGCACATAGATCTGTGAGCAAAAGCTGCACATCAATGGTCGAAGCATGTGCTGGATCGTCACTTTCGACGATCAAACGCTGAACCAATGCCAGGGCCGTTACCCGGGCTTGGACCTGTTCCAAGGGCGCGCGCTGTTCTGGGGTCTCAAGCTGACGGGCCTGCAAACTCAACAAACTCAACACGACTTGGATATTGTTTTTGACCCGGTGATGCAGCTCGCGAACCAAAGCGTCCTTTTGCTTGGCAATTTGAATGAGATGACGGTCCCGTAGGTCGACGCGGGCAGCCATGGCGACCATTTCTTCATGCAGCTCAAGCAATTCCTGCGGCTCGAACGCGTCGCCCACATGATCTTCCGGTACAAGACCCGCGCCATAATGCTTAGCAATGCGCCTAAGCCGCTCAATCGGGCGGATGGCCCAATATTCCATCGCAAACCACGTCGCGGCCCCAGCAAACAAGAGCGCGATCAATGGCAAGGCGATATCGGTCGCCATATGAAAGAAGGTCGATGAATACAAAACCTCATCTGGCATCGCATAGCGAATGGCCAAATGCTTTGGTACGAGGACCTGAGTAGCAGCCGACCAAGTGCGGCCTTGGCTGTCGCGGCTAACTTCAATGGGGTCGTTCGCACGTGGGTCACTCGCCAGCACCTTGGCATCGATCAGGGTCAACTGCGCACGTCGGTCGAGCATGCGGCGATTGAGGTCCTGCTCCAATCGATTTAGATCCACACCGAAAGCTATGTGGCCCTCTGGCTTTCCCTGTTGGTCCACCAGGCCAAGCGCAAGGACCAAACTGGGCTGACCAGTCGCACGGTCGATTAAGGGACCAGCGGCCGATAGAGCTGGACCAGACGATAGCTCCTTCCACCAAGTTCGATCACTGACATCTGCCGTGACAAGGATCGGATGGGCTGAGCATAGGATTTTTCCTTTAGGATCAATCCGAGCGAGGTTTGAAACAAACGGCATACCGACCAAGGCAATCGCTAAAGTTTCTCGGCACTTAGGTGTTCCTTGCCGGACATCAAGACGGTCAGCCAAGCGCACCAAAGCCTGCTGACCCGTTTCAATGACATGCCGGGCTTGTTCTTCCGAAATCGACACTTGATCCGTCAGACTGGATTGGACGACTTCGCGGTCATGGGCTAGCCGCGCAAAAGCCTGCCCAAAGCTGATCAGAAACACAGGAACCAATGCCCCGCCTACGGCCGCCAGCAAGAGGCTGCGCAAAGACTGGTTTTGAAACCACCTGCGCCAGAAAGCGGAAATACGTGGGGCCGACATCAATGACTGTTGGGATCAAGACGGCGGAGTTCACCTAAAATCGCCTGACTGGCTTCCGCACTTGTTGGTCTGGCTTGGCTGAGGTCACGCTGTCGACTATCGACAAAGTCCCGCAAAAAAGCGCGCCCCCGGGCCACTCGGCTTTTTACGGTGCCAACTGCGCAGCCGATGATTTGCGCCGCTTCTTCATAGGCAAATCCACCAGCACCGACGAGTATTAAGGCTTCGCGTTGTTGAGCCGGCAAAGCCTGCAAACCTGCGGCTAACTCGGCTAATGCCAGATGGCCTTGCTGCGCGGGCTCGCACACCAACAGCTTATCGGCAGCATCAGGGTCCCACGGGGCAACGCGCCTTTGCTTGCGACACCAAGAATAATAATGGTTGCGCAGGATGGTGAAGATCCAAGCCTTGAAGTTCGTGTTAGGCAAATAGCTGGCGCGCGCCGCCCAAGCCTTCGCGAGGGCTTCTTGTGCCAAATCATCAGCCAGATCGGCCCGCCCACACAGGCCACGCGCGAAAGCCCGTAACGGGGGGATGACCAAGACGAGCTTCGAAGCAAATTCAGCAGCGAGGGCGCGGGCTTGCTCCACATCGACCTCAGGGACCTTCACCGGCACGGCGGCAATACCCCGACGGGCAAAATGCAAACGGTCGCCGGTCATGAGCCTGGCTCTTTTTCAGTCTCAACATTTGGCGCTGCGGCCGGATCGACGGGTATCGCGCCAAGGGCTGCATCAATCTGGGCAAGGAGATCCGTGAACTCGTCTGGCACAGGCTCAGCCAAGACTTCGCGATATAAGGTACGCAGGCCCGCGACGATTGGGTCGTCGATGAGGTCTGGGCCAAGTTCTGGGCCAAGTTCCAAACATGGGTTCGGGTTAGAGTCGTTCAGCGGATCAATTAGGGGCGGTGGCGACTGAGTCACGCAGCGGGTCCGATCTGTGATAAAGCGCATCCCGATCCCGCTGGATCGAGGTGGCGCGAACAAGTCTTCAGCAGGGTCGGGGTAGGTTTCAGGCCGCCCCAGATAGGGTTCCAACGCGGCCGGTTTCAAATCGTTCCATAGGACGGGAACTTATTTCCAAGATGTGCGTTGTCGCGGAGCAAGCCTTGAGGAGAATTCCATGTCAGCAGTTGCCAATTTCGGACCGCACCTTCCAATCCTGCGCCGTTATGCGCGCGCCATGACCGGTTCGCAAGTGAGCGGGGACGCCTGCGTTCGCGCGGCGCTAGAGGCCATTTTGGCCGCTCCAACCCAGATCTCCACCGCCCATCCGCCGAAGGTGGAATTGTTTAGACTGTTCCACGCGGTTTGGACCTCTGTCGCGCCCGCACTTGACCCGAAGTTGCGACCAGAGCGCAGCGCCCTTCTTCTGACTGCGGTAGAGGGCTTTAGCCATGATGAAGCGGGTCTTGTGCTCGGGAAATCCGCCGTTGACATTGCCGAAGAAATCCAGACGGCACGCGCCGCCATACAGTCAGAATCGATCGGCCAAGTCCTTATTATTGAAGATGAGTCGATCATCGCCATGCATTTGCAGACTTTGGTGGAAGACCTTGGTCACCGCGTCATCGGTGTGGCAACTACCCGCCGTGAAGCCGTCCGATTGGTCGAACAAGCCCAACCAGATCTGGTCCTAGCCGATATTCGCTTGGCAGATGGCACGTCGGGGATTGATGCGGTGGCCGACATTCTAACGATGTGCGATGTGCCAGCGATTTTCATCACCGCCTTCCCTGAGCGCCTCCTCAGCGGTGAGACTCTTGAGCCGACCTATTTAATCACCAAGCCCTTCCTACCAGAGACGGTAACGGCGACAATCAGCCAGGCCATGTTCTTCCATCGCGAGAACCAGCGGGAGATGACAGCGAACCGTTGCTAGGTAATGTTCGTCCGCAAAGCGCTCAAATAGAAAGGCCCGGCCAATTGATTGGCCGGGCCCTTTTCATGGTAAGCCCTGCGTTCGTTAGCAGACTAGCGCGGGCTATTGATGATCACTTGCGCAATCAACCCGCCGACAATGGCTGCCAGTAGATAATCACCGCGATCATCCTCGACCCAGCGATAACCAAGGGGCGGGGCGCGCAGATTGTGGCCGCGATAGTCAAGTTCGACGAAGCGCTGGTTATAGCCGCCTAGGCTTTGACCACGCGTCCACGGGCGATAGCCCATGGAGAAGCCGCGTTGGCGCATTTGCCATTGCGAAGGCTGGCCGTAACGCCACTGGTTGCGGTTATTGTAATAGCCATTGTGGACGCCCTGGTCCCAAGTCGCGCCACGGCGCGTATCGCGCCATGATTTGCGGTCTTGGTTCAGCTCACGGCGGTCTTGACGGACGGCAGCTTCGCGCTGGTCCAACCGATTGTCGCGCCGTTCCATATTGCGGTCTTGCGCGTCGGTGCGTTCACGGCGGGTCGGTTGGCCATTTTGATCGACCCAACCACCGCCCGCCCGACCGAACTCAATGCGAGCGGGCTGCGCCATCGCGGCAGGGACAAAGAAGGCAGGTGACAGCACGGACGCTGCCAAGAGATAGGCACTTATTTGACGTTTCATAGGATTTGTCCTTTTGGACGCGAGCACGTGGCTCTAGTTTGAGTAAGGCTTGGCGCGCGCAGCTGCCTTGCGGTCGGCTTCGTCTTTCGCGTCTTGCTTAGCTTTAGAAGTGGCTAGGTCGGATTGAACTTTGCCAGCCGCGTCGCTGACCACTTCGCCACCAGCGCTCACGTCCCGGCCAGCACCACGAATGGTATTGCAAGCTGCAAAAGAGGTGACGCTCAGCATCGTCAAACACAAGATCAGGATTTTCGGTTTCATCGTTTTAGTCCTTAGGCCGCTGGCAAGATTGCTCAGCCTATGGAAGAGAAACGTATCAAAGCGGCCTTGGTTCCAGACATGGCCCGATTAGCTGGCGATAAATGGTTCAATCCCACCCAAGGCTTTCGCGATTGAATCCTTGGTATAGGGTTTGGTGATAAAGGGCCGCGCATTTTGATCTGAGGGATAATTGATACCGCTCCCATAGCCGGTGGCGAAGATGAACGGCACCTCCATCTCAAACAAGCGATCGGCAATTGGGAAGCTATTTTGATTGCCCAAATTGACGTCCAACAAAGCAAAGCTTGGCTTTTCACGGTCAAGAATGGCCAGCGCATCTTTTACATTACTGGCGACCAAGACGCGCTCGGCGCCAAGGCTCAGCAACATGGCTTCTGCGTCGAGGGCGATGATGAGATTGTCTTCAACCAGCAAAACATGGCCCTGCAAGCTGCCAACTTGGGGCGTATCGGCTGTCTTTGTTGGGGCGTTAATCGGCTGTTCCTCCATGACGACGAATTGGGAAGGGACGGAAAAGCTGACCTTCACACCAGTGGCCAGAAAGGTAATCGCGGACTCTCCACCCAGTTCGTGGGGAATAGACGCTTCGATGATGGTAGAGCCAAAGCCACGATGAGATGGTGCTGTCACCGGTGGGCCACCAATTTCTGTCCAATTGCCGATTAGCTCGCCTTGAGGGCCGATCCGCCAAGTAATATCGACATGGCCACCCTCGCCACAAAATGCGCCGTATTTAGCGGCATTGGTTATGAGTTCGTGGATGACGAGGGCAAGCGTAGAAAATGCTTGTGGAATCAACAATACAGGTGGGCCAGACATATGAATGGTGTTGCAGGCTGGCCCCAGATAGGCCTCAGCTTCGGTAGCAATGAGGGTTTGAAACGACCCGGGCCCCCAATTCTTCGCGGTGATTTGATCATGCGCACGGGCGAGTGCATGAACCCGGTCGCCCAGCACGCTGGCGAATGTATCCATGTCTTTGGCATTGATCCGAGTTTGCGAAATCAAGCCTCGGATGAGGCCCAAGATGTTTCGGACCCGATGATTGAGCTCAGCAATCAAAAGGTCTTGCGTTTGGCTGGCTGCCTTGCGCTCTGCCTCTGTGGCACTGATCAAGCGCAAAACCACCTCCAGCACCGTGATTTGCAAAGCTTCCGCGGCACGCAGTTCAGCATCTGTCCATTGCGTACTTTTGCCGTGCAAGGTTTCCTGCCACGCCTTGAAGCTCTTGCGCGGGCTGATACGGACTTCACCTGGGCCAAGCACCTCCACCGTTTTGGTGGGATCGCCCGCCCATTTCACCGTCGACGCGGTCTCTTTACGGAAGAAGACAAGATAATCTCGGGGAATGGTTGAGATGGGGATCGCCAACATGCCTGCGGCGCGATCCTTAAAGCTATTTGCCGACGGGCAGACACTTTCGATTTCATTGCTACTATAGACGCGGCTCGCCGAAACACCGTCAAGAAAACTACGCAACACCTCAAATTCTTCCAAAGAGGGTGTGGAGCCCTTCAGGGTCACGCTGCCGTCGATGCAAAAGGCTGTTCCATCGCAGGGGACAATATTGACCAATTGATTGGCCAATTGCGCGACGTCCTTAGTTGCGACGCCAGCGAGAGCGACGGATGCCAAAAGATCAGCGGTAATCTGACGGGTCGAAGCTTCAAACGTGATCAGCTCTTCCCGCTCACACCGATCAATCAGCAGGGCCAGGACTTGGCCAAATACTTCGGCCGTCGTGCGCCGCTCATAGCCTATGGTGCGAGCGGTCATGTGGTGACACGCAATCAAGCCCCACAGCGCGCCATTCTTGAGAAGCGAAATCGTCATGGTCGCCGCCACACCCATATTGCGCAGATATTCGAGGTGGATGGGCGAGTGCGAGCGGAGGCTGCTCATGGATAGGTCTGTCAATGCATCAGCGAAAGTCTTGGTGCTCACGATAGGTGAAGGTGGACTATCGATATCTAGCAAGGTGCGGATTGGGTTGCGGATCAAAAGCGCCCGAGCTTGTTTGGGGATATCGGTCGCTGGATAGCGCAGGCCCAGAAAGGATTCCATCGATGGGCGACACCGTTCGGCAATCACCTCGCCAGAGCCATCGGGATGGAACTGATAGATCATCACACGATCATAGCCGGTCAAAGCTTGTACCAGTCGGACGGCTTCATGTGTTAGGTCGCTCACATGATGCTGATGCTGCACGTGGTCAATCATCGACCGTACCATAGAGCCCGCGTTTAACTCACCCGATTCCTCGCTTAGCTCCGCCTCCAGCAGGATCAAATCGCCACTGGTATGGACCGCAAGGTCAAAGCCTGGACCGCCTTCCTGCAGAACAATGGCAAATATTCGCTCGATGACATCCTGCCGATAAAGGGAGGACAGGCGATTGCGGATCGCATGCACCGCTTCGGGCATGATCAAGGCCGTTAGATTTGCCCCCAATATCTCTTCAAGCTTCTGATTCAGAAACTCCCCGCAATTGGCCGAGGCCCGCTCAATTATCCAGTCTGGCGTTAGCGCGAGCAGAAAGCCGCCGCTTTGGATCGAGTTGATCTCGTGGATCCGCTCCTTGTCGCAATTGGTCAGGGTTGGCGGTTCAGGGGGAAGGGTTGATGAGGCAAGGGTCTGGGGCATAGCCATTAAACGCCTCCGGGGTTGATTGGTTCCCTAGAGCGCTGGGCACTCTAAACCAGAAATGGAGTAACAACGGCTTTCGGCATCATCCATGTGTCAAAAAGCTGAAAACTGGCCAGAGCCGCTTGAAGCGCTTGGTCTTGAGCTTCCGGTTCATTGAGGCCATCCAATGCACGACAGAGCCTTTGCCAAGATGCCCCATCGCCACTGCCGCCTTGAAAAAAGCTGCGCCCGCTCGCTTGGTCGCCGCACAAATGATCAAGCTTGGCAGCTAAAGCCCGTCCACCCATCATCGAGCCTTCGCGCACATAGAGGACACCCAGCCAAGCGCCGTAGGACTTAATCTCGGTATGCGCGACGGCTTGCACATAGCCGGTATGATCAGGGCTGCTTGGCCGTAATTCTTCCATGTCTTGCAAGAGACGTTGGCTGCGATGATCGACTGTGGGTGCCTGTGACCGCTCTGGAAAAATGGCGGAGTCCAGAGCATGCTCTAGCCCTTGATGATAAGAGTATAAGCTTTCAAGCAGCGCCAAATAGCCCGGCAGAGCAATCGTTTCGTCCATCAATTCCGCAAAGCTTGAATGATGGTGAAGGCGCTCGTGGATGGTCCGAGTGCCCTGACGGAGGAGGTCGCGCGTCGTACCCAAAGTCCATCTCCATCTAGAACAACTTGGATGACGCGCGCATCGGGCGGCAAAGTCAATCTAAAATTGATCGGTCACCGCCTTGTTACAACCACAACCCCGCCTATTGGGCCTTTGGGAAGACGTACATGCGGCGCAAGCGTTGGTTCCGCGTCAAAACTGTCCTCTGATAGGCCGCGCTCCAACAAGGTTGAACGGACACGATACAGCCTTTGCTCGGCCACGTTGGTAAAGGCGGGTGCACCATCATCGCCTGATACTGCCAACAATAGGATCTTGCGGCGTGGGCAGCGCAAGAGGCTGGTGCTCAAGACCGACAGCACCTGAACCGCGCTGGGGCTTAGGACGTCATCTTGGTTAGCAAAGTAGATTTGAGTTGCCTCGCCTCTGCAAATTCGATCCCCCATGACCAAATCCTTGTCCGCAGTCGTTATAGGCAATGGGGACGCGCACGCCCCCAAGCCCAAAGCGACCAGCGCCAAGCCCCAATAGTGAGGCTTGGCTGACCAGCCAGTTGATTTCTGATGCTTAAGCAGAGGGTGCGACATGGGACTCAACGAACCAGAGTTGCTGATCTATCCCGCGCGACATCTCGGTGAACAGGTCAGAGGTGTCGGCATCGCCAAACTTGGCGGCTGTTGCGCTCGCTTCGCGCACCGATTGGCCAAAAGCCGCCAAACTGCCAGCGACGGCAAATACATGCTGGTTTTCATCGGCCAAGCCTAAATCATAGGGGACCAGAAATGAGTTTTTGGTGGCGACTTGGACAGTGCCTTGCGCCACACCGCCTAAGCCACCGGCGCGTTCGGCCAACATATCGGAATAGGTCTCGACTTGTTCTGACACACGATCAAACAACTCATGAATGGCGATAAAGTTTGGGCCGCGCACATTCCAATGGGCTTGCTTGGTTTGGGCATGGAGATCGATAGCCGCAGCCAAATGCTTGTTGAGCAATTCAACCGATTGGGCGCGAATGGTTTCGTGCAAGGTATTGCGTGTCTTGTTCATGTGATAACTCCTGAGCCTATCCAATTGGGACGACGGCATTCCAAACCTTCACCTAGGCGCGAAAGGCGGGGCCACGATTGACGGGCGTCAAGTCGGCAAATCGGGTGCAGCCCTACCAGTCAAATCCATTAGCCAATCTGGCTTTTGGAGACACATCATGAAATTGGTTCCTATTCTGGCCCTTTGCGCCATCTCTGCCCTTGGCATCACCTCCACGGCTCAAGCGCGCCCGGCTGCCCCCGTCACCAGCCCTGCTCCCACCCCGTTGAGCGCAACAGCTACGTTTAAAGCGACAAACATCGCGATTGGGGTTGGCTATAGCTGGGGCCACGGGGTTTTGAGCTACAAAGGCCGCACCTATCCCTTCACCGTCAAAGGCTTGAGCGCCCTTGGTATCGGTGCATCGACCATCGACGGTACCGCCGAAGTCTACAAGCTGAAAAGCCTCGCCGATTTTGAAGGCGTTTATGGTGCCGCAGGCGTCGGGGCGACGGTTGGCCCGATTGGTGCCGGCACCGGCGGCCTTACAAATCGCAAGGGCGTGGAACTTCGTCTCAACACCCAAAGCGAAGGCCTCGAACTCACCTTGGCAATCAGCGGCGTCACGATTGAATTCGACAAATAGCGCCAAGCCATCCTCCCCTCCCCTCCCCTCTTTTAGAAATGAAGAAACCTATGGATCAAGCAAACACAATCATCGCCGTTTATCCTCGTCACGAAGACGCGGATAAAGCGGTGCAAGCACTGGCAGCAGCCGGTATCGGCGTGAAGAACATCAGTGTCGTAGGCAAAGGCTATCACACCGAAGAAAAGGTTATGGGCTTTTACAACATGGGCGACCGCATCCAAATGTGGGGCTCACGCGGTGCGCTTTGGGGCGGACTGTGGGGCCTCTTGTTTGGCGGTGTCTTCATGGTCGTTCCCGTGTTCGGCCAAGTCGTCGTGCTCGGCTATCTCGCCACTGCCGTTATCTCAGCGCTCGAAGGCGCGCTGGTGATCGGAAGCCTAAGTGCCTTGGGTGGTGCCATCTCCAGCATCGGCGTCCCTGAAGACAGTGTTGTCCGTTATGAGACCGACGTGAAGGCCGACAGCTTCTTGGTAATGGCGCATGGCAGTGCCGAAGAGATTGAGAAAGCCCGTGGCGTGCTCAGTCAGTCTGACCCGAGCCGCTTGGATGTCTATGACGGCGTCGCTGCGTAACGCCAGCGGTCCATGATCACAGATTTGCCCTCGGCTGCCTGACGGCGGCCGAGGGCATTACTCCAATTGATCATGAGCGCGCAACTTTGATCCCAACGGATCAAAACGCGCTTTTACTCGTGACGAAGCGCTTCAATCGGGTCCATGCGCGCTGCCCCTCTGGCGGGGAAATAGCCAAAAATGACCCCAATCAACCCTGAGAAAAAGAGCGCGAAAATGTTGATCGCCGGATCAAACCGATAGGGCAGATTCATGAGCGAGGAGAGGCCAATCGAAGCTGCTGTTGCCAAGAGAATGCCAATCAGTCCACCCAACGCCGACAGCACGACCGCCTCAATCAGAAACTGCAGCAGGACTTCTCCCTCCAGCGCACCAACTGCAAGACGAAGCCCAATCTCGCGGGTGCGCTCGGTGACGCTGACCAGCATGATATTCATGATGCCGATACCACCTACCAACAGGCTGACAGCTGCCACGGCGCCTAAAAGAGACGTCAATAGACCCATCGTGCCCGACAAGGTATCGGCCAATTGTTGGGTATCGAATATATTGAAATTATCATCCGCGCCACCAGTCTTCAGGTCGCCCAACTTGCGACGCTCGCGCATTAATTGCGTGAGGCTGGATTTCAGCGATGCGCTATCGGCCCCTTCCGTCATATTGATGACAATCAAGCCAATCTGGCTATTGCCCGAGACACGTCGCAAAAAGGTCTTGAGGGGGGTCACAATGCTATTGTCCTGATCCCCCATGCCGATCTGGCCCTTGGGCTTTGTGATTCCAATCACCTGACAGGAGAATTGCTTGATCCGAAGAGCAGAGCCAAGGCCCGTTTGACCAATCGTGCCGCCAAAGACTTCCCGGCGCACGGTTTCGCCAATCACGCACACCGCCGCGCCTGCCTCTTCTTCTGCTGGTTCAAACGTGCGACCGCTGGCTAGTTCCCAGTTTCCGGCGGCAAAATAGTCATTGGCGGCACCGGCAATTATGGTCGACCAATTATGCCCATTGGCAATGGCAACGACGGGACGCTGCGACGTTGCAATGGCGAATTTAATCCCACCAATTTGGTCGCGGATCGCGTCGGCGTCCGCCTCTGTAAATTGTGGAACGCCCCCACCCCCACCGGCCCCGCCGCCAATGCGCTGACCGGGGCTGAGCAATAAGATATTGGTCCCAAGGCTGGAGATCTGATCCTTGATGGCCTGGGTCGCCCCATTGCCGATGGTGACCATCGTGATGACGGCGCTGACGCCAATCACAATGCCCAGAATAGTGAGAAAGGAGCGCAAGAGATTGCGATAAACCGACTTCACCGCCAGCATGAACACTGAAAACAACATCACACCGTCTCCTGCGCAGGGTCCGCCTGAAATGGCGGGCTGGAAGTCGGGTTAGGATTGGTCGCATCCTTGGCGACCTTTCCATCTTTAAAATGCACCATACGATGGGCATAGGCGGCCATGTCCGGCTCGTGCGTTACCATCAGGACGGTAATGCCATGATCTCGGTTTAGGCCGACCAAGAGGCTCATGATCTCGTGGCTGCGTTGGGTGTCTAGATTGCCGGTCGGCTCATCCGCCAGAACCACCGCGGGCTCTGTCACGATTGCGCGCGCAATGGCGACACGTTGTTGCTGACCGCCAGACAATTGCGACGGTGTGTGATGCTCCCAGCCAGCCAGTCCGACTGCGCCCAAGGCCTCGCGCGCGGCCTTCTTTCGATCCGCTTGGGAGTCGCCACGATAGAGCAAGGGCAGTTCAACATTTTCCTGCGCCGACGTCCGCGCCAAGAGATTGAAGCCTTGAAAGACAAAGCCCAGATAACGTCGACGGATGCGCGCACGTTGATCGCGGCTCAGCGCCTCAACATGGACGCCTTTGAACAAATAAGTGCCGGCGGTTGGCGTATCCAAACAGCCCAGAATATTCATGGCCGTCGATTTGCCAGAGCCGCTGGCACCCATGATGGCAATAAACTCGCCTTCTTGAATCTCAAGGCTGATCTGGTTGAGCGCCATCAATTCACTGGCCCCTTCGCCATAGCGCTTGGACACCCCTTGGAGCGAGATCAGCGAACTCATGGACTTGGCGCTGCAAGTTGATCCGTGATGACGGGCATGCCTGCCTTTAGGTCGCCACCGACAATCTCAGTCATTTGCCCGTCACTGAGCCCAGTCTTGATGGTGATGGCGACAGGGGCACCGTCTCGCAGGATATAGACCACCTTTGCACCGGCGACCGACGGGGCCTGATCCTGTTTTCGGACACCTCGCCCGCCCGGCACCCGCGGCGTTAAGGCGCTCAACAGACTGTTTTGCTTTGACGCGGCGCTAGTGGCGGCTTGGTTTGGTGTAAAGCGCAACGCCATATTGGGCACGAGCAGGACATTCTGGTGACGCTTAGCAATGATGGTAGCCGTAGCCGTCATGCCGGGCTTCAGCATCAAGTCATCATTGGCAACGTCTAGATAGGTCAGATAGGTCACGACATTGTCGGTGATGGTGGAGCCTGAGCCAACGCGGGTCACTTGCGCTGGAAAGGTGCGATTTAGGAACGCGCTGACAGTAAAGGTCGCCTCTTGGCCAACCATGACAGAGCCAACGTCTGCCTCATCGACATAGCCCCACACGCGCAGGCGGGCGAGATCGGAGGCGAGTGTGAGGAGTGTGACAGATTGGAACGAAGCGGCCACAGCGCTTCCGGGCTCTACAGTCCGGGTCAAGACGACACCATCTGCTGGGGCGCGGATGGAGGCTTTCGACAGATTGATCTCGTCGGTGGAGAGCGCGGCTTGCGCATCCCGGACGCCAGCGGCTGCGATATTGCCTGCCGCAATCGCACGATCGACATCGGCCCTCGCCATATCCAGTTCGGCCTGAGCCGGGACTTGGCCATTGGAAAGTTGCCACACGCGTTGCAGGCGGGCGAGGCTGACTTGGGTTTGCCTTCGAGTTGCAGCCGCTTGGGCTACACTGGCGCGCGCGGAAAATAGCGTGGCCTTGGTCCGTGCGATCTGATCCCGCAGTTTGGAGGTATCCAGTTCCACCAGGATTTGTCCTTGTGTCACGCGGTCATTCACGTCCACATTGACCCGCGACACGGTGCCAGACAATTCGCTGCCGATTGCATAGGTTCGAATGGGTTGCAGCGTGCCATTGGCTATAACGCTCAAAGTCACGTCACCCATGCGGGCAGCTTGAGTATGAAACATTGGCTTTGCCCGAGCGGCCTTTTGAACCTGCCACCACCAAAAACCGAGAGCTGCGGCTATCAGAAGCGCGACTCCAATCCAAACCACTGGTCGTTTAAACCAAGGCTTGGCCTGATCCTCCCCCAACAGCCTATCGAGTTTTTCTTTGACCCCGGTGTTGAGCTCAGGCGGATTTGGTGGATTTGTTTTGCTGGTATCGGTCATGGCTGTTCCCGCAGGTCAGCATCCCAGCCACCCCCTAGCGCCTTATACAAAGTGATGGAATCGAGGCTGAGATTGGCGCGCGCGGTCACCAAACCATCGCGGCTGGAAAACGCGGCCCGCTCGGTGTCGAGCACGGTCTGGAAGTCGATCAGGCCGCTGCGATAGCGGATTTGCGCCAGTCCATAGGCCCGTGATGCGGCAGCATTGGCTTTCGTGAGTGACGCTAAAAAGGCTTGATCGTCTCGCAAGCGCTCCAGCGCATCTTCGACATCGCGCAAGGCGGAAAGCACGGTGCCGCGATAGGTGTGCTTGGCCAGCTCAACCCCCGCCTGATCGGCGCGCACTTGCGCTGCCGGGCCAGGCCCAATGGGAACCAGAACCGATGCCGATAGGGCCGTGAGCAGCGAGGAGCCGTTGAGCAACGTGCCGAGACCTGCTGCCGAAAGGCCGATAGAGCCGCCTAAAGTGAAACTTGGCTTAGTCGCCGCTTCGGCCTGCCCCAATCGCCCTAAGGCTTCCAGCACCGCAAACTCGCCAGCCCGAACATCCGCGCGCCGACGCAGGGTCTCTGCGGGAAGGTTTAGGACAAGGCTGGTCTCAACCACGGGCACTGCGCGCACCTCTTCCAACAGACCTACCAACTCCAGTGGTGGCCTGCCGGTTAGGACGCTGAGGGCATGACTTGACTGGGTGATCGCGTTTTGAAGAGCGGGCAGACTTGCTTGAGTGGACGCAAAGGCAAAGTCGGCCTGATCGCTATCGAGCGCGCTAACCAAGCCTGCCTGACGACGCCATCCTACCAATTGCCGGGTGTGCGACTGGCTGGACAGGGTTTGCTGCGCCAAGGCCAAACCTGCCTGCGCGGCCCGCAGATTGATATAGGTCGTCGCAAGCTCTGCGGAGATTTGGACGCGGTAATCGCCTAAATTAGCCATGCGTGACCAGACGGCCGCTTGCTGGGCTGCGAGCGCGCTGCGCTTGCCCCCGAACACATCCAAGGTCCAACTCTCTTCAATGCCCAGCGACACCAAGGTGGAAGCGGCGCGATTACTGGCGGCAGTGCCTTGCGTTGACCTGCGCGCGGACCCCGTGCCTTGGCCCTGCGGCCAAAGTCCAGCTTCGGCAACGTCGCGCAGCGCACGGGCTTGTTGCAGGCTTGCTGCGGCCCCCTCCAAAGTGGGATTTGCGACCAAGGCGTCTTCGATCAGTCGGCTTAGAATCGGGTCGTGAAATTTCTCCCACCACTGAGTTAAATCCGTCGCTGGCACCGCGGGTTGCGGCGTAGACCAGACGGCAGGCACATCGGTACGGCTGTTTGAAGGCTCATAAGGTTGCGGCGTAGCGCATGCTGCCAAAGTAAACGCGGTCAACACAAATAGAGCGCCAACCTTTGGTCTGTTCCATTGTGTGGGCGCGTACCGTCTCATCATACGCCCACTAAGCCGATGATTGCTACTGGCGGTTTGACCGGCATCAAGCCTGTCACGGCGTTTGCCCGTACGCTCCCCACTTACCCACAAAACCGAGGAGCAGACCATGAGCCATCACAAAGACGACGAAGCCCATGCGGAGCATGATAAAGACGAGAAGAAAACGACCTGGACTGAGAATGTCGAACTGGTTGGTGATGAGTTGATTGCCTCGGTCAAGAAATTGGCCGCGGAAGGCAAAGTGCGCCGTATCCGGATCGTTGAGCCCGATGGTGACATTGTGGTCGATATGCCGCTGACGCTCGGTGCTATTGCCGGCGGTGCGGTCGTACTGGCAGCACCGATGTTGGCGATCTTGGGGGCTTTGGCTTCCTATGTCACCAAAGTGCGGGTCGAAATTGTCCGCAGCGGTCCTGGCCCTGCCAGCCCATCGCCCAAAAAGGACTCTATGCCCGTCTGATCAGCGCGCCCGGGCACCAAGGTCTCGCATCTTTGCCAGCCATTTTGTCCGGGTACGTTGACTGCCCTCCGCATTGCCATACAGGGTTTCGCGGATTGGGCCGATGCCGGCAATCCCCAATATCCCACTCTCAAACCCTTTGACACCATGGCTGCCCATGAACAAGCGATAGGCAGGTGCGGGCATGCCCATGGTACCCACCAGACGCGCGCTGCGTCCTTTCAACTTTCCAACTGGCCAAGGCTTTTCTGTCTTTTCGAGAAAGAAATCTCCGCACGCGGCTTGCTCAAAAAAGGCCTTCACCAAGGCCGGCATGGTGCCCAGCCACAGGGGATAGATGATCATCAAATGCTCTGCCTCTAGAATCGTCTGCTGCGCTTCTTGGATCGTCTCATTCGGCGGCAGGGCCATTGCATCCGCATTACGAATAAAATCAACGGTAAGGCCACCAATGTCGATATCAGAAACGCGATGTCCGGCGTCTACCGCACCCTGACGATAGGCAGCCGCTAGGCCGTGGCATAAGTGCCCGCCTCGTGAATCTGGATGGCCTTGAATGATGCAAATATGGGTCATGCGCTTACCTCGATATAGGAATTTAGCGTCATTCTTTTCCTGATAGCCCATCCTTCGAATTGATCGCCATCAAATCGCCACGGCGAAAAAGCGTGAAGCGCCGCGTTTTCTATGCTCCAGCTTGGGCCCAACACACAAGAAACGTCATGTACGGACGGAACTGCTTGCAGCCAGAAAGGTTGAACCAAAACTGTGGCAGCCGCGCGTCTCTCCGGGGCACTCAACAGATTTGATGGAGGCTCATTGCATGGCCAACCCCCTTTTACAGACAAGCGATCTGGATCTCTTTATGAGCCGGCCGCGAAACCGCCCCTTCTTTTCGGAGGGCGACCCCAGCGGCGCAATCTATCAAGTTGAGAGCGGCTGTATCCGCCTGCAAAAGATGACGGAGGGTGGCAGGCGGTGTGTGTTGTCCTTTTGTTATCCGGGCGACGTGTTCGGCTTAGGGACGCATGGGCCAGAACAGGTTGATGCGGAAGCAGCCTGTGCGTCGCGCGTGTCGCGACTGGGGCATTTGGGCCTTCAGCGCATGCTGCAATCAGAGCCTACACGGGCCATGAAGGTGATTGACGCCGCCTATGGCGGACAAGAGCCTGGCAGCGAGCATGTCGTCATGATCAGCTTTGCCCCCGCCGAACAAAAGCTTGCGTGGTTTTTGGCCAGCTTAGGTCAACGCTTGGGCCAATCGGTCGGCGGAGAGCTCCTCGTTGATTTACCGATGATGCGGGCCGACATTGCCGACCACCTTGGCATGACCTTTGAAACGGTCAGCCGTGAAATGACGAAGTTGCGGGACCTGAAGATCATTGATCTTTTGGGCCTGCGCAAGTTCAAAATCCAACGCGCTGCAGTCTTACAATCTCTCGCGCTGACGGGCAGTTTGGCGACTAGCCGGCACGTACCTAGCCCATCAAGTCTTGCATTCTCCCCTAGGATGCCAGCCCGCCGGACATTTGATCTTGCAGCTGCGTCTGCTGGCTAGCCAAGACCATGTCAGCGCAAGCCAAGGATAATGTTTTCTTCTTCGATGTCCTGCCGTTTGCAGCATCCTTGGCTCTGTTGGGTGCGAGTGCGCTGGCGCTTGATGCTGCACTCCACTTTGGAAATCTTGTTTGGATCGGGAAGCTATTGGGCATCCCAGGCGTCTTGCTGATCATCTTTTCCTTTGGCTATTCTTTACGTAAGCGAAAGCTGATCTCGGTTGGCCAGCCCTTGGAACTGCTCCACGTGCACGAAATCATGGCTTGGGCTGGTTCCCTTTTCATCTTGGTGCATGCGGGCATCCACTTTAATGCTTGGCTGGCTTGGCTTGCCGTTTGGGCCATGCTGATCAATGTTTGCAGCGGCCTGACCGGCAAATATCTGCTGCAGCGGGTTCGCAAGCGCTTCTCAGCCACCCAAGCACGACTGCGGGAAGAGCTGGTCCCTGAAGCCAGCATTGAAACACAAACCCATGCCGCCAGTTTGGCCCTAAACGTCATCCGGAAATGGCATCAGGTCCATATCCCCATCGCCAGCGCTTTTGCCTTACTCGCCCTGACCCACATTGCCGTCGAAACTTGGTATTGGGGCTTTCAGTGACCCGGATTTGGCTGATGACTGCAGGCCTGTTGGCCTTTTCAGTTGTCTTAACGCTGATTTATTTCCAGCCAGATGCGATGATCAGTCCAGGAAAGCTGACCCAAGCGCACGCCAAATTGGATAATCAATGCGTCTCCTGCCATGCCCCGTTCCAAGGTGCCGTCGCGGAGCGTTGTGTGACCTGCCACGCCGTCGCCAACATTGGCCGGACTAAAGGCCAAACTGGGGCCAACCCGCTGTCCTTTCACAAGCGCCTCACAACACAAGACTGCCTCACCTGTCATACCGAACATAAGGGCAGGATCATACCGGTTAGCGCGCAGCCGCATTTTTCACACGCCTTAATCGGCCAGCCCGCTCAGGCCAATTGCGTCAGTTGCCACACGCCACCAAGGGCTGCTTTTCATCAAGCCATGAAGAGCAATTGCAGTTCATGCCATACCCAAGAAAGCTGGAAGCCTGCCCATTTTGACCATGGCCGCTTCTTTGCCTTAACCGGCCCACATGATGTCGCCTGCGCCACGTGCCACGTGGTTGGGCAAGACTATCGCCAATACAATTGCACAACCTGCCACGCGCATGAGCCCGCGCGCCTTAAGCAGAAACATGCCGAAGAAGGCATCGTCATGACGGCAAAATGCACGTCGTGCCATCGTGGCGGCCATGCCGGTGAAAAAGGCGAAGGGCGAGACGATGACTAAAGGCCTAACCCAAGCAGAAGCCGACCAGAAGCTAGAGGAATTCGGGCCCAATAGTCTGGCTGTCGTCAAGGATCGCTCTGTCCTGCGGATTATTTTTGGCACCCTTAAAGAACCGATGTTTCTGTTCATGCTGTCGGCTGCAGCACTCTATCTCATGGTTGGCGACCTAGCCGAAGGGGCGTTTCTGGTCCTTGCGGCGAGCGTCTCTATGGGCCTTGTCGTCTTTCAAGATGCGCGGTCCGAGCGCGCGCTACATGCCTTGCGCGACTTGGCGGCACCCCATGCGCATGTGATCCGCGACGGTCAAACACGCCTGCTGCCAGCCGATCAATTGGTGCCCGGTGATGTGATCATCCCCAATGCCGGAGAACGCTTCCCAGCCGATGCGGACCTCGTCTCAGACCATTTGCTGATGATGGATGAAGCCGTCCTGACCGGAGAATCAGCGCCTGCCAGCAAAACCTTGGGGCAGGATGTCTCGCTTTTTGCCGGTTCCTTGGTCGTCAGCGGCGAAGGGTTGGCCGTTGTAACCCAGACCGGCGGCAACACCCAGATCGGCATGATCGGGACAGCACTTTCAGGCGAGATTGAGCAAACACCCCTTCAAGTCAGCACAGGCCGTTTGGTGATTTGGCTGAGCTTAGGCGCGCTCGTCGTTTGCCTCGCCATTGTCGCAGCCTACGGACTTTTGCGCGGCGACTGGTTGGCTGGCGGACTGGCGGGCCTCACCGCGGCCATCGCCCTCTTGCCCGAAGAGTTTCCGCTCGTGCTCGCAGTGTTTTTGGCGATGGGCTCGCAACGTCTGGCGCAACACCACGTACTCGTACGTCGCGCAGCGGTGGTCGAGACTTTGGGTGCCATTACGCTGTTGTGCGTCGACAAGACCGGAACGCTGACCCAGAACCAAATGCGAGTTGATCGTGTCTGGTCCCTTGATGAAACCAATCATGCAGAGGTCCTGCAGGTTAGCACTTTGGCCAGTGCGGTTCACCCGATCGATCCGATGGATAAAGCCATCCACGCAGCAGCCAATGCCCAAACGTCTGGGGCAGTAGAGCTCAATGATTTTGCGCTCAAGAGTGTCAGCCCACTCGCCCCGCAAAGATTAGCAGTCATCCAAAACTGGCAGCATGAAGGGCAGCGCATCTGGGCAACGAAAGGCGCTCCAGAGGCCGTGCTGCATCTGTGCCCCGATCTTCCACCAGAGGCCCGGGCACGCATCGTAGCTGAATTGGAGGCCATGGCCTCTTCTGGCCTGCGGGTTTTGGCCTGCGCTCAGGCGAGGACAGACACGAAGACCGATCTGAAGATTGAAGATGTTGCGTTTGAATTCGTCGGTCTGCTGGGCTTCATCGACCCCTTGCGAGAGGATGTGCCAGCGGCCTTAGCTGAAGCCCGCCAAGCGGGCATTCAGATCGCCATGATCACAGGCGACTTAACCGCCACTGCCTTGGCCATTGCGAAGGCAGCCGGACTCGATGCTGGCGCGGGCGTCCTGACCGGCCACGAGATTGAGGATTTATCGCCTGAAGCGCTTCAAGCCCGCCTAGCCCATGTACGGATCTTCGCGCGGGTCCGGCCCGAGGCAAAGCTTAAGCTGATCTTGGTTTTTCAAGCCTTGGGTCATGTCGTCGCCATGACGGGCGATGGGGTCAATGACGCACCAGCCCTAGAAGCCGCTCATGTCGGGATCGCGATGGGCCAGCGCGGCACCGATGTGGCGCGCGAGGCGGCTGACTTGGTTTTGCTCGACGACAGCTTTGCCTCCATCATCTCTGGCGTGCGACTTGGGCGGCGCATTTTTGCCAATTTGCGAAAGGCCCTTGGTTATGTGCTGGCGATCCATATCCCCATAGCAGGCCTCGCTTTGCTACCCATCCTATTGGGACTGCCCCCGATGTTGTTCCCCATGCATATTGTGGTGATGGAGTTGATGATTGATCCCATTTCCTCGCTCGTTTTCGAAGCCGAGCCGAGCGAAGCTTCGGCTATGGTTCAGCCACCGCGCGCCTTGAGTGAACCTCTGTTTGGATTGTCCCAAATGGCGTGGGCTGGTTTTCAAGGCCTAATCCTCCTGGGCGGCGTTTTGGGCCTCTATTTCTGGGCGATTGAGACAGGAATCCCAGAAACGACCGCACGCTCGATGGGCTATGTCTGCTTGGTGACAGGCAATGTGACCCTTGCACTTGTGGATGGCTATGAGCCTTCCATCAGCCCGTTTGACCGGCGTCATAGATTACTATGGATCGTCGCGCTGCTGGTTTCGACGACCTTGGCCGCCATTCTTTATGTGCCGTGGTTGGCCAAAATCTTTAAGATGGCCCCATTGGGCGGCGCAGACCTGGCACTGGCACTTGGCGTCGCCTTTTTGGCGGGGGGCTGGTCCGTAGTCGTTCGCTTCTTTGATAAAGGCCCTGTCCGACAATCAACAACTTGATTGACCCCTCGGTTGAAATATGACACGTTAAGTGTCAATAATTGAGAGGGGCCAGGGGAGAGTGAGCTTGAAGGTTTTACGTACGCCAGATGCGGCATTTGAGGCGGTTGAGGGGTTTGACTTCTTGCCCCGCTATTTGACCATCAAGGACCCAGAAACCCAGACGCCCATGCGCGTCCATTATGTCGATGAAGGTCCGCGCGACGCCCCGGTCGTTCTGATGCTGCATGGCGAGCCAACATGGAGCTATTTGTATCGCCACATGATCGGGCCTGTCGTGGCCGAAGGCCTTCGGGCTGTGGCACCAGACCTGATTGGCTTTGGCCGCTCAGATAAGCTGGCTTCGAAACAGGATTATAGCTATGCCAAACATGTCGCTTGGATGCGCCTGTGGCTTGAGGCCTTGGATCTGAAGAACATTACCTTGGTCTGTCAGGACTGGGGGTCTTTGATCGGCCTTCGACTATTGGCCGAGATGCCAGATCGCTTTTCCGCTGTGGTGCTGTCGAACGGTGGTCTTCCTGCTGGTCAAAGTGGCCCCGCTGCCTTCAAGATATGGCGCGCCTTCTCACAATTCAGCCCAGTCTTCCCGATCGGCAAAATTGTTCAGGGGGGCACCAAACGGAAGCTGTCGCCTGCCGAGATCGCGGCTTATGACGCTCCATTCCCGAACGCACGCTATAAGGCAGGCGCGCGCATCTTCCCGTCCTTTGTGCCCATTGGCGACAATGTTGCGGTGCCAGACCAACTGAAAGCTTGGAAGGTTTTGGACACCTGGGAAAAGCCCTTCCTCTGCTGTTTTAGCGACGGCGATCCAGTTACACGCGGCGGGCAGCGATTGTTCGTTGGCCGCGTACCCGGTACGGCCAATCAACCCCATACGACCTTGCATGGGGGCCACTTCATCCAAGAAGATGACCCGCAAGGTTTTGTCGCCTCGATTATGAAAGTAGTGACCCGATGAATGTGACCAATGAAGTTTTTCCAAGCCCAGAACGCGCAACAGCCTTTTTTGGTGGTGAGGAAGATGGGCCATTCTGCATGGTCAATCTGTTGAAGTTCAAGGAGAAGGCGACCTATCCAGACGGGTCAGAGCCTGAATTGACGGGCCGTGAAGCCTATATGCGCTATGGTATGGCCGTTGTGGCGTGCGTCGAAGCCGTTGGCGGCAAAACGCGCTTTTCGGGCATGGTCACCGATCTAATGTTGGGCCAAGTGGAAGAGCTTTGGGACATGGTGGCGATTGCCGAATATCCCTCCCGCGCAGCCATGTTGGCGATGGTGCAATCGCCCGACTATCAAGCCATCGAAGTCCATCGGATGGCAGGCCTTGCCGGTCAATTGAACATTCGCACCAAAGTCATGGGCGGCTAAAGGCTGGGTCCTGTAAGGCTTTGCAGATCCAAGATGGTGAATGGCTCATCGCGCGCCCCTTGCTTGAAGACTGCCAAGGTTTCGAACTTATGTGGGCCAGCAAAGGCTTGGAAATGGTCTTGTAAGACCGCCAAGACCTGTGCTCGTCGCGCTTGATCGGGAATGCGCTCGGTCAAGGTCATGTGAAAGCGAAAGTCATCAAAAATATAGGGATAGCCAAATTCCCGTAATTGGCTTTCATGCCGCTGACTAATGCCCGAATGTAGGCGACGCTTGAGATCAAATTCGCTCAATGGTGCGCGGAAGCCATCAAGCGCGACCACACAATCCGTGTGCAGCGCCTGCATCTGCGGCGAGTCCATTGCCAGCACAAAGGCCAAAAATGGTCCCAGAGCCGCGACCTGTATATCCGCTTGAAAGGGTGCATGGCGGGTGGTGAGCGCTTTAAAGGCTAACAAAAGGCCCGCCTCGTCTTGCTCAGGGTGCAATTCAAAAGGGGCTTTCAGCGTCGCGTGGAAGCCATAGTGACGCGCGTCTTGCGTCAATTGGTCGAGGTTGATCCCATCTAGGCCTTCAAGAACTGGTCGATCACAGACTGTGTTGGTGAACGCATCACGCCCGAGCCAAGCAGACGCCATCTGGCTCAAAGGGTGCACCTCTCGCGGCGCATAATAAATCGCGTATCGGGGGATCATCCCACTGCTTGTCCTTCACGCCAAACCGCGCGGACAATGGGCCAACCCGTTGGCGAAAGATAGACCCGAACCATATCAGCTCGTTGCCCCACTTTAATCTCGCCGCGATCGGTCAGGCCACACACATGGGCGGGATTCTTAGCGACCGTGTCGATGGCGCGCTGGATCGGCCAATTGAAGGGAGCCTCTACCAACATAAAGGCCGCACGGATCATCGACAATAGCACATAGTCTGATGACAGAATATCCAATAGACCGGCCGCCGCACAGGCTTGCGCACTCAAATTACCCGAATGAGAAGCACCGCGCACAAAATTTGGGCCACCCATCACATTCAGTAGGCCAAGCTCGCGCGCGCGTTGGGCAGCAACAAGGCTCACCGGGAACTCGGCCGCGACACAGCCATCCTGATGGCTTTCCTCAACATGTTCTATCGTTGCATCATCATGGCTCATTAGGGCAATGCCGAACTCACGGGCCAAGGCCACAATGGTCTCGCGGTTTTTGGGAGCCACTGTCTGATCACGCCAATCCGTCTGTTCGGCCAACATAGCGTCCAATTCTTGACGCCCAGTACCGGCTTTCTCCATCCGCTCCTTAAAGCGATTGAGGTCAGCCGTCTGGCGTTGGCCGGGGGTATGATCCATAACCGAAAGCAGCTTGAGCCGGGGATTGTCGAGATGGGGTTCCACCAAACTCAACAGCTCAGGGTTCGTGATCTCACAGCGCAAATGCAACAAATGCTCCGCGCGCAGCAGACCCTCCGCGCCCGCTTGATCCATTGCCGCAATCATCGGGGCCAAAGCCTCTTTGCGGTCGAGGCCGTCCTTGCGGCCATGCAGACTGAGACTGTCAAAGACGGTCGTAATACCCGCCATGATGCATTGGCCATCATGGGCTAAAGCCGCCCCGAGACTATCCCAATGCGCACCCGGGCGCGGCTGATAATGCTTTTCCAGATTGTCCGTATGAATGTCGACCAGACCAGGGATGAGAAAGTCATCGCCTAAATCGTGCGCGTCCGACGAAGAACGCATTTCGCTTGGGACAATCGCGACAATGTGACCATCATCAATTTCAACCTGAGCGGCCACGACTCCTTCGGGTGCGACGACGCGTTTCGAGAACAAGCTGGTACGCATAAAAGCCTCCACCTAAAACTATAGCGTCAAAGAGACCTAAGCCGCAGCCTTATATTCTGAGACATTGAACAAGCGCGTGGCTACCGCATCACGGACATCATGATCATGGAAAATCCCGACCATGGCGGCACCTTTAGCCAAAGCCGCATTGATCAGTTCTACGACGATGGCGCGATTGGCAGCATCCAAGGAAGCCGTTGGCTCATCCAACAGAAGGACCGGATATTCGCGGATGAAGCTGCGTGCGATATTGACGCGCTGTTGCTCTCCGCCAGAGAAAGTTGACGGCGGCAGTTCCCAATGTGCTTCTGGCAAACGCAAAGCCTGCAGAAGGGTGATCGCCCGCTCGCGTGCTTCTTCCAGTTCGACACCATTTTCAAGCAACGGCTCAACGACGAGATCCAGCGTTGAAACACGCGGGATCACGCGTAGGAACTGACTGACATAGCCTAAAGTCCGCCGTCTGATCTCCAGCACCTGATGCGGCGGTGCCTTGGTGATATCCACGGGCACGCCGTCATGGCTTACGTAAACCCCGCCCGAGGTTGGCAAGTAATTGCCATAAATGGTTCGCATTAGGGTCGACTTCCCGACGCCGGATTCACCCGCCAAGACAACACATTCGCCAGGCATCACTTCCAGCTTGAGCGCCTCAAAGACGCCAATCGACGTCGCACCTTGATTGTGCAGGGTGAAAATCTTGCTGAGATCATCGACGCGGATAGCTGCTTCTTGGGTCATGGGAGGATCGCTTCAAACAAAGGCTAAAGAGGATGGAACAAGGGTGCTTTAGATTTGCAGCACGCTTGAGACCAATAATTGGGTATAGGGATGCTGCGGGTCGTCGAGCACTTGATCGGCTAGGCCAGTCTCCACGACATGACCGCCTTTCATCACCATCAAGCGATCTGCCATGAGGCGGGCAACGGCCATATCATGCGTCACAATGATGGCAGCCAGTCCAAGGTCCCGCACCAACTCGCGCAATAGATCAAGCAAACGCGCCTGAACGGAAACATCTAGCCCGCCGGTCGGCTCATCCATAAACACAAGGCGGGGGTTATGAATTAGATTGCGGGCAATCTGAATGCGTTGTTGCATGCCGCCAGAAAAGTTCCGCGGCTTATCGTCAACGCGACCCAAATCAAGTTCAACGCGGCTCAACCAGTCCATGGTTGCTTGCCGCATGTCGCCATAATGGCGGCGACCGAGGTTCATCAATGGCTCAGCGACATTGGCACCACCCGAAACACGCATTCTGAGGCCGTCACGAGGATTCTGGTGCACAAAGCCCCAATCTTCGCGCTGCATGCGGCGTCGATCTGGCTCTGACAAATCATAGATGTCCACCAAGCCATGACGACGTGAGTTGAAGGCAATGGACCCTGAAGTGGGGGCCAGCTTGCCGGAAATGCAATTGAGAAGAGTCGTTTTACCCGAACCGCTCTCGCCAACAATGCCAAGAACTTCCCCAGGTCTCATCTCAAAGCTAATGTCGAGGCACCCAGCGACATGACCATAATATTTGGTCAAATGAGAGACGCGCAGCAGAGGCTCTGCACGACCATCAGAATTTGTAGAAGCGGGCCGATCCAAGATGTCAGTCATGGCTATGCTTCCTCTGCCGCGATTTCGGTCTCAATGTGGGCAAGCGCGTGTCCTGCCATGGGGCCTGCATGGCCTTTGGCACGGCGGTCTGCGCAATAGTGGCTGTCGGAACAGACGAACATGTGCTGTCCCTGATCGTCGAGAACCACCTCGTCCAGATAGGAATCATTGGCGCCGCATAGGGCACAAACTTCGTCCCAACTTTGTGTCTCAAACGGATAATCTTCAAAGTCCAAACTGCGCACCCGTGTGAATGGTGGGACCGCGTAAATCCGCTTCTCACGACCCGCGCCAAACAATAGGATCGCTGGGTTCATGTGCATTTTGGGATTGTCAAACTTGGGAATGGGTGAAGGGCTCATCAAATAGCGCTCATCAATCATCACAGGATAACCTGCCGTTGCAGCAATCCGTCCGTAGGCGGATATATTCTCATAGAGTGAGACATATTGCAGGCCATACTCACCATAGGCATGCATGGCGCGCGTCTCGGTTTCTCGTGGTTCTAGGCCGCGCAGAGGCTCTGGCTGGGGAACTTGGAACACCATGATTTGGCCATCGGCCAAGGGCTGCTCGGGAATCCGGTGGCGCGACTGAATGATCGTCGCTTCGCGGGTGTCTTCGGTTGTGGCAACATCGGCCACAGTGGCAAAGAACCGACGAATAGAGACCGCATTGGTGGTATCATCAGCCCCTTGGTCGATGCACTTATAAACGTCTTCTGGGCCAATGATGGCTGCAGTCAACTGAATGCCGCCCGTACCCCAACCGTAGGGGACGGGCATCTCGCGCGAGCCGAAGGGGACTTGATAGCCAGGGATTGCCAAGGCCTTCAAGATGGCACGGCGGATCATCCGCTTGGTCTGCTCATCCAGATAAGCATAGGTGTAATAGCGGTCTTCTGGTGCCGCGTTGGGGCGCGAATATGCTTCGGTGGCGGTCATTCTGCGGCCTCCTTCATGTGCTCTGCCTGCTCTGCCAAAGCCTTTGCTTTGGCGTCAAAGAACTCCCGACGTAGACGACGCAGGAATTGAAGGTCAGCCTGGAAGTCGACGTAATGTGGCAGCTTGAGGTGTTGAACAAAGCCCGAAGCTTCCACCACGTCGGAGTGATAGAGCACAAACTCTTCATCCTGACAGGGCGCTTGGCCCTCTTCGCCCAACTCACGGCCGCGAAGCGCGCGGTCGACAATCGACATGCTCATCGCTTTGCGTTCGTTGTGGCCAAAAGTGAGACCATAGCCGCGCGTGTATTGCGGTGCTTGCTCGGCAGAGCCTGCAAACCCTGACAGCATGATGCACTCCGTCATCGGCAAATCGGCCAGCTCAATTTCAAAGCCCAGCTCATCAGGCGTAAAGCCGACACTGACTTCACCCATCCGGATCTCGCCGCACAAGGGGTGGGTTGAACCCCAGCCACGTTGGCTGGAGTAAGCAAGGCTCAAGAGGAAACCTTCATCGCCGCGTGCAAGGGCCTGCAGGCGTTGATCGCGGTCGGCTGGAAAGGCCATCGGCTCGCGGGTCAGATCATAGGGCGGCGTGTCGGTCTCCGCGACTGGATCGGCCTCTAACAAGCCTTCATGCGCAAAGACTTGCGCAATTGTCGCCAATTGCGTTGGCATGAGCTCTTCGGCAACTTGTGCCGGCGGGACGTCATGGCCGCCATCAGCCGCCAGCTTAAAGTCCAATAGACGGTGGGTATAATCAAACGTTGGCCCTAGGACCTGCCCACCTGGAATGTCCTTGAATGCCGCAGATACCCGGCGCTGCACGGCCATGTCCGCCGTCTCAATCGGGGTCGACGCGCCAAAACGTGGCAGAGTTGTGCGATAAGCCCGCAGCAAGAAAATAGCTTCCGGGAGATCGCCGCGCGCTTGCTTGATGGCCAAAGCGGCCAGATCAGGATCGTAGCAAGAGCCTTCGGCCATCACACGATCAACCGCCAAACCCATTTGTTCGCGAATTTGTGCGACGCTCAACTCAGGAACAGCGACATCGCCACGACGCACTTCGCCCAGCCAGGCGTGCGCGTTGGTGATCGCGCGCTCGCCGCCCTTAACAGCCACATAAGCCATGCTTATTCCCCTTTAATCTGAATGCGGGTGGTACGCGGGATCGATACAAGCGTAGCCTCAGCACACAGCATCACGTCGATCCCAAATTGAAAGTGAGCCACTAATTCGGCGCGCTCTGACCAAAAGAAATCTGGGACGCCTTGCGGGGCGATTTCTGCGACCGTCTCAATCCCGGGTCCCTCGAGAACCAATTTCCCGCCTGTCTCAAGATTTTGGACCATCACAAGCACTGTGGTCGCCAAGTCTGGATATTTGGCGTCGCCTTGATTGAAAGCTGACAGAAGTTGCGGCGCAAGCGCCGTATTAGACACGACGGCAAAAGCAGCTTCTTCTGCTCGCTCGGTCAATGGACAAGATGTGTGGAACCGAAGCCAACTCTCGACCGCACCACCGCGCAAGCTTGGCTCTAGCCAAACCAAGGTATCTTGATCCGCCAAAGTTAACAGCACGGCTGCCGCTGTCTGATTGAGACCGACCGGTGGCGTCAAAGCTTTGCCAAGCTCTACCTGGGTCCCGGGTTGGGCTGTGGCGGTCAGGAGCGCACGAAAAACACTTTGGCTGTCACGGACGGGCTCAAAAAAGCCGGGGCGCAATTCAGCAAGATTTAGAGGGGCATTCATATCTAGGCCTTCCGGTCTCGAACCATGGTGAAAAACTCAACCTGCGTGGCCTTTGCCTTCCGGCTTAGGACATCGCGTCGTGCATCAGAGGCCTGCTGCAAGGGTTCAATCAGACCGTCGCGAACTTGGTCGTGCCAGACGGAAGATTGCATCATCGCGTCAGCAACGGCTGCGACATAGGCATGCGCCTTATCTCGACCGGCCACATAGCCGATGCCGGTTTCCCCGGTAGCCAAACGGATCGCACAGCGCGTGACCGTCATCTCGCCAAGGTTAAACGGATTGCCTGCGCCGCCTGTGCGACCACGCACCATCACCATGCCGGTTTCAGCGGGGCGAAGAACTTGGCTTTTTGGCGCAACCAAGCCCTCCCAAAGTCTTAAAACCTCTGACGCCGGGGCCTTTGCCAAAGTCGACAACCAGCTTTGACGGGGCGTGCCGGCCAACTGGGAATTGTCAACAAATTCGTCTGTGTACGATTGGGTCATAGCGAACAACTTTTGAATTGATTGAATTAGGACTTGCATTATGCTATCGGTATACTAGTATAAATTCAACAGATTTATTGTGTCATTGCTGTGACATAATATAAATTTGTTGTACTCAATGTAAAAAGGCAGTAAAATGTCAATTGTTATTGATGAAAAAGGCCAAACGACAACAAATTGGCGTGCAATTGTCCAATGGCTCGAAGTAGAAATTTCCGAGCGTCGGTTGGTGCCGGGCGACAAATTGCCAACTGAGCTGCAGATTTGTGAACGGTTTTCGACAAATCGTCACACGACTCGACGCGCGCTGGCGCATCTGCAATCGAAAGGCTTGGTCGAATCGACCCAAGGGCGAGGAAGTTTTGTACGGCGACCAACTTTGATCTACGGAATCGGAAAGCGAACGCGTTTTTCTGCAGGTTTGCAAGAACAAGCCGCCAACCCAGAAACCAAGACATTGACCTTGGACACTCGCCCAGCAGAACCCCATGTTGCAGCAGCACTTGGACTTAAAGGTGGCTCACCGACGATCTTTCTTGAACGTGTAGGGTTTGCCAATGGGCAAGTCATTTCGGTCGCCAGACATTGGTTCGCCTTTGAACGCTTCCCGACATTTGCAGTGTTTTACGCGCGATCAAAGTCGATTACGCAAACCCTGATTGATTGCGGTGTGCCCGATTATACGCGCCTGCGCACCAAGATCAGTTCGCGCTTACCGACCACGCAAGAAACCCAGCTCCTCAATGTTCCGCGACACATTCCATTGCTGGTGACCCATGCTTGGAATGTAGATGGTCTGGGCCGCCCTCTCGAATATGGCGAAGCCAGAATGGCCTCTGATCGGGTTGAAATCACCATCGAAAACGAACGGCTCCCTGCCTTCGACTAAACACTCACAAATTTCCTCCCCCACCCCTAACTGTAGTGAGCTGACTGTGACCATCCAACTTTCTCAAGCCAAAATCGTAACGCCCACTGGGGTAGTCCAAGGAAGCCTTTCTTTTAAAGGCACGGAAATCGCAGACATCGTGGAAGGTCCAAGCCAGCATGGCGAGGATTGTGATGGGGATTGGTTGATTCCTGGCATTATTGATATTCATACCGACAATTTGGAGCGTCACTTCTTCCCGCGGGCCAACATTGATTGGAACCCAGTTTCCGCCGCTGTGGTCCACGACGGCCTATGCATTAGCGTCGGCGTGACGACCGTTTTTGATTCCCTATCGATAGGCTCTTTTGGCGCTGGGTCAGCCCGTACGCCCGACAATTTGATCCGCCTGACTGATGCGTTACATGAAGCGCATGACAAACGACTTTTGAAAGCAACCCACCGCCTGCATTGGCGCTGTGAAGCGCCATCAGATGTGATGGCTGAATGGCTTCCTGACTTTGCCGATGCCCCTTTGACCGGCTTGTTCTCCTTGATGGATCACACACCGGGCCAGCGCCAATATCGCAACATCGATAAATTCCTGGATATGTGGCGACGTGAAGGGCTAACCGAAGCTGCGATCGAAGACAGGCTGGCCGAGCGTCGGGCTAATGTCGCCCGTCATGATGCCGCGAACCGGCGTCTTGTGGTAGAAGTCGCCAAAGCTCGTGGCGTGCCGATCGCCAGCCATGACGATGAATCGGTGGCCCATATTGATGAGGCGGCAGATCTTGGCGCGACCATTGCAGAATTCCCCGTAACGATGGAAGCCGCTCAAGCGGCCCAAGCCCGTGGGATGCATATTGTGATGGGCGGGCCCAATCTGATCCGGGGTGGCTCTTACTCCGGCAATGTGCCCGCCAAAGACTTGATCGCCGCAGGTCTGCCGATTGGTTTTGCCTCTGATTATGTTCCCCGAAGCTTAATTGAATGCGCCTTTGCCTTGGCAGCTGGCCCGTGGCAATGGCCGATCGAACGAGCGGTAGATACGGTAACCGGACTGCCTGCCCGAGCCGTTGGCCTAAATGACCGCGGAACACTGGAAGTCGGAAAACGTGCCGATGTCGTCCGAGTGAAAGTGGTAGATGGCCACGCCCTTGTGCGCGGTGTCTGGACCGGGGGTGTGCGGGTCGGCTGATACAGTTTCGCACCCGTCGCCCTAAAAAAGCTCTGCCACAAATCCCTCGGTTAGGGAGTGATTTTACTTGGTCATGTCATGGGCGTGTCGCGCAAGCCCCATAAGCAAGCCCCATGTCCCAACAAAGTAATCAGGCGCGCCACTCATGGCGCGAAACCATTGGATTCTGTGCCCGATATTGGCGGCAAGAGAGACCATTGTTATCCGTTGTCATCGTGCTAACCCTCGCGATGGTGGTTGCAGAAGTTTGTATCCCCCTCTCCGCTGGCCATTTAGTTGACACGCTCACCAAGGCTGCTGCGGGAGGACTGACCGACCAAAACGCTGGGCACGCCGCACTCAGAGCTGTCGCGATTATGACCGGGATTTCCGCCCTCTATTATGTGCTGGGCAATGTTTCGACCCGCGTTTATCATCGGGCTGCCGCACGCTGTATGGCCAAAGTCATTGAAGACGGGTTCGCGCGAATTCAGCACTTCTCTTCAGATTGGCATGCGAATACCTTTGCCGGCGCGACTGTCCACAAGCTCACGCGCGGCCGCTGGTTATACGAGCATATTTCCGACATTCTGTGGCAACAATTTCTGCCCCTAGGCTTGGTGATCTTGGGTCTTGCTGGCGTGATGTTGGTTCGCTTTCCCGTCGTGGGGATCGTGTTTCTCGTGATGGTGGCAATCTATGTGGTGGCCTCATTCGTGATCGCCATCCACTATGTGCGCCCAGCCAATGTTTTAGCCGCAGCAGCAGACTCACGCATTGGCGCTGCGGTCGCCGACGCCGTCTCCAACAATAATGCTGTCAAAGCGTTTGGAGCAGAAGCGCGCGAAACCGAGCGCTTTGAAAAGGTCACTGGCACGTGGCGATCCCTCGCCGTCGTCTCGTGGCGCAAGGCCTTGGACATGGGCCTAGTTCAACACTTCTTGTGGCTAACCCTGCAGGCCGCCATGTTGGTTTTGTTGATCGGCCTCTCCACGCGAGGGCAGGCCACGCCGGGTGACGTCGCCTTTGTCATCACCGCCAATTTCCAATTAGGCGGCAGCCTACGCAAAGTCGGAGATCATATCCGGATGCTGCAACGTGCAAGCGCAGAGCTGGCCGATATCATCGAATTTGACCGTGCACCGCTTGGCGTTGAAGATGTCGATCAAGCCCCAGACTTTCAGCCCGGTTTGGGCGAGATCATCTTCGACCAAGTGCAATTCAAGTATCCCGGCACGGAGACCGGCAAAGCGTCCCTGTACCAGAATTTGGACCTTCGGATCGCGCCGGGTGAAAAGATTGCGCTTGTCGGCCCATCTGGCTCTGGCAAATCTACCTTCGTTAAGCTGATCCAACGCCTCTATGACCTGAAGTCCGGAACCATTTGGATCGACGCCCAAGACATTGCCCAAGTCCGACAAGCCAGCTTGCGGCGAGCAATTTCGATTGTGCCGCAAGAGCCGATCCTGTTTCATCGCAGCCTCGCCGACAATATCGCCTATGCGCACCCCGACGCGCCGATGGAAGCCATTGTGGCGGCGGCCAAGCGCGCTTACGCCCATGACTTCATTGTAGCTTTGCCAGAGGGCTATCAGACCTTGGTCGGAGAGCGCGGCGTGAAGCTTTCTGGCGGTGAGCGTCAGCGGGTTGCCATAGCCCGCGCCTTTTTGGCCGACGCCAACATTGTTATCTTCGACGAAGCAACCTCCAGCCTCGACACCGTGACCGAGCGATTAATCCAAGCGGCTATGGCTGATCTCATGGTTGATCGCACCACAATCATCGTGGCGCACCGCCTCTCGACCATCAAGGATGTGGATCGGATTTTGGTGTTTGAGCGCGGCAAGATCATCGAGCAAGGCCATCACCAAGCCCTCTTGGCTATCCCAGAAGGTGCTTATGCCCGCCTCCATGCCGTCCACGAAGAAGAGCACTTGATTGGCTAAGGGTCGGTTTTAGTCCCGAATTCGGGCCAATGTGCGCAGCTTTTGGCCGGCACTTGGCCCAGTCAAAGCATGAAAGCCCGACAAGGATGGGTAGGTGACTTTGCCGTCTGGCCCATCAAATTCGAGTCCACGCCCAATGCTGAGCGCGAAGCGTCGCCCAGGCTTTGGATTGAGTTTTGGCGTTATTTCTCGCACGCCATATTGGACGTGATGCGAGATATCCCAATGATGTGGCACGCCTTCGCACTTCAGATTAAGCCAACAATGACCAGTGGACCACTGCTCACGCGCTTCGGCAATGTGCACACCCATAATGTAGGCTGCGGGTACCCCAATCGCCCGCAAAGCCGCCACAGCTAACGTATGCATATCCACACAGGTGCCGGGTGTCAGACCGCATTCTAACGCGGGCATGGCGTCTTCACCCGTCCCCAGATGCGTGTCGCGTGCACCATAGGTAAAGTGGTCCCCAACATATTGGATGAGGGCGGGCACACGGATTTGTATAGGTGCCTCCGCCACTTCTTCCGCGATTTGATCCGTCAAAGCCTGCGACGGTCTCTCAAAGGCGTTGAGACCGGGAATGAAAGCCTCGTCGCTTAACCCGGGGCCGGGCTCGTCAAAGGCTATTTTGACCATGGGTTGATCGCCAGCTTTCAAAGCGAATTGATAAGCAGCAATCCGTCCTTGTATGTCTTGCACTATCGCCTGCGGTTCTGCGCCTTCAAATGTGACGCCCGTAATCTTTTGCTCCCACGTGTCGGGGGCGACTGGGAACAGGTAGAGACCTGCGTCTTGAACAGGGTCTTCCAGAAATGCTTCAAACACACCCATTATGACGCCTCCAGGATTTCAACCAACTTTGAAACACCAGCATCCAAACTCGCATCATTGTTCAAGAAAATAACGCCTGGGCCTGTCACATCATAAGCGGCGGCACGCGCGATGCGGTCAGCAATCTCAGGGGCTGTTTCACGGCCACGGGCCGTCAAGCGCTGCTCAATGACCTTGCTGGGCGCGGTAATCGAAACAACGACCAATGGCGAAAACCTCTGACGCGCCTCGTCCAAAATCGCGCGCGAGACATTGACCACCACATGTTGACCCCGCTTGAGCCGGGCCGAGATGTCCGCCGGTACGCCGTACGATAGACCATGGGCATTCCAGAAAAGCGCAAAGTCGCCTCTCTGACGTTTATCTTCAAACACGGAAGGCTCAACGGCAAAATGATCTTCCCCACCGGCGTCCTGTGGCCGGGTGATAAAGCGTTGAGGAAAATAATAGGTGGGGTCGGCCGACAATTGGGCTTTGGCGCCTTCAATCAGCGAATCCTTGCCGACACCTGACGGGCCAACGATTAAGAACAAGGTTCCGGTCATAGCGAGCGACGCAGCTTAGGAATGTTTCTCAACAAAGGCATCGGCATCCAAATCTCTAAAATCCTGCAGCGCTTCAGCCAACTTATCATGTTGCCAATCCCACCAAGCTAGGGCGAGAAGCCCATCTTGAACTGCCTTGGGAAACCGCTCGCGGATGGGCTTCGATGGTACCCCGCCGACAATCGTAAAAGGGGCTACGTCTTTTGACACAACTGCCCCAGCGCCGACAACAGCACCGGTTCCAACACTGACGCCTGCAAGGATGGTTGCGCCATGCCCAATCCAGACATCATGTCCGATGGTCACATGATCGGCGCGTCGCCAGTCAAAAAAAGCGTCGTCGTCTTGATCACTCAATTGATAAGAAACTGAGCGATAGGTGAAGTGGTGTAGGGCTGCCTTCCAAGTGGGGTGGTTGCCGGGATTAAGCCGGGTGTCGCGCGCAATCGAACAGAATTTGCCAATCGTTGAGTAGGCAGCGCTGGAATCCGTGACAATGTAGCTATACGCACCCATCTCTGTTTCCATCAAAGATGTACGGGCACCAACCCGGGTCCAAGGACCTAGGATACTGTCGCGGACATGAGCCTCAGGTGAGATTCCCGGCTCAGATTCTGCAGGCTGTTCCGCCGTTGGATCGTGCCTCCAATGCTCAAAATAGCGATAGTCTGGCGGCAAGATGCGCCCTGATAGCTTGCCGGTCACGCAACCGCCTCCAGAAGCTCTTGGGCTTCATCGCGCGCACCTGACCCTTCGATGACGTGACGGCCATAGATCGCGTCGACCACTGAGGCGTTGAGGTCATCGGGTGTGCCATCAAAGACAATCTGGCCATCCGCCATACCGATGATCCGTGGACAGAAGCGGCGAGCAATATCGAGCGCATGCAGATTGACCAGAACGGTAATGTTCCGCTCTCGATTAATCGTGGACAGAGTCTCCATAACTGTCTGGGCATTGGCTGGATCGAGGGAAGCGATGGGCTCGTCCGCCAATATGATTTCAGGCAATTGCATCAGAGTCCGTGCAATAGCGACACGTTGTTGCTGGCCACCGGACAAGGTGCAGCACCGCTGCAACGCGGTGTGCGACATGCCCAAAGCATGCAATTCCAATATCGCGCGCGCTCGCTCTTCTGCTGGAAATAGCTTGAGCATGGGGGCCACCCCACGTTGTCGGGCCAGACTACCGATTAGAACATTGGTCAAGACATCGAGACGTGGCGAGAGATTAAACTGCTGAAAAACCATGCCGCAGGTGGCGCGCCACTGGCTGAGCGCTTTGCCGCGCAATTCGGTCACTGGCTTACCATGCCACGTGATCGCGCCTTCATTGGTGTCGCAAAGGCGATTGATCAAGCGCAGCAATGTGGACTTACCAGCACCGGACCGTCCGATAATGCCGACCATCGAGCCGGCTGGGATTTGAAGGGAAACATCCTGCACTGCTTGGGTGGAGCCAAAGCGCTTTGTCACGGACTTGAGTTCGAGCACGTATGCCTCCTATCGCTGGGGTGAGGCTAAAGCGAGCGCGTGAAACCTATGTGACGATCTGACCCGACTCTTCCGTTTAGGGCGCTGATTTGTTGGATCCGCGGTTGATTTCTCAGCCATGGACCAGTCTTGAGCGAATCTTCTCAGACACGAGGTCCAGCACCATGACGCAGAGCACATAGGCAATGACGATCCATGCGACCTGATCAAAGGCGAAAATGCGGATGCGCTCTTCCAACTCAAAACCGATGCCGCCTGCCCCTACGATGCCTAAGATGGCGGCGTTGCGGAAATTGGACTCCAACATATAGAGCGACTGGCTGGCCATCACCGGCAATACCTCTGGCAACAGGCCAAAGCGAATGGCGGCTCGGCGCTGTCCACCCGTCGCGCGAATGCCCTCTTGCGGGCGAGGATCACAATTCTCAATCGCTTCGGCATAGAGTTTGGCCAAGCGCGGGATGTCGGTCAGTGCCAAGGCGATCACGCCCCCAAAAGGTCCAAGCCCGAAGGCAACAATGAGAATGAGCGCCCAGACAAGGGCGGGAATGGCGCGAAACACGTCGAAGCTGCGCCGGATGAGGAAATGGAGTGCGGGGTTCGCGACAAAGGTTTTCGCCCCGACTAGCCCCAAAGGTAAGGCACCCAGAACACCCAAGAAAGTGCCCGCTACCGCCATAGCAAACGTCGCAGCCAAAGCTTGCAAGATCCGAACTTCCCCGCCAGCCGCGTTCGGGGGAAACATATTGGCCGTGAAGTCGGCCAGCTTGGAAAGGCCCTTAGCAAATGTAGCAGGCGTCATATCAACCCCGATACACAGGGCAACAAAAATCACACTCAATCCAATCCAAAGGGCAAGACGGCGTATTTGGACAGCCAAAGGCGTGTCCACCAGATGCGGCGCAATCGCGCGCGCCACTTGCATCTGATGGGCGGTGACCTGAGGCGGTGCGGCTAGGGTAGCGCTTGTGGTCATGCGGATGCCTCCAAGCCGATTAGGCGGTGGCGGATTGCTTCTGACACGAGATCGATCAGGATGATCAGACCAATGATCAGGATTAAAAGTGCGAGATAGGTGTCAAACTCGGTGTAGGTGATGGCGCGAGAAAGCTCGATCCCAATCCCACCGGCCCCGACTACGCCCAAGGCGGCAGCGGCACCCACATTGATCTCCAAACGTAGCAGGCCGTAAGACGCATAATGGGGCAGGACTTGTGGCAGCACGCCAAAGCGCACCTGCGTCCACCAAGAGCCACCAACCGCCCTCACCGCCTCCACCGGCCGCATATCTGCCGCTTCATTGGCTTCAGAATAGAGCTTTCCGAGGCTGGCCATGGTCCCCAGAGCAATAGCGATCACGCCCGGCAATGGACCAACGCCAAAGGCTGCAACCAGAATGAGCGCGACGATCAGATCTGGCAGTGTTCGGATCACTTCGAGCAAGCGCCGGGTGAACCAATAAATGACGGGCGAGGGCGAAAGATTTTTTGATGCCAAGAGTGAGGCCCAAAACCCGCAGAAAATGCCAAACAATGTCGCAACGACGGCGATCTGAACTGTTTCCCACAACAGGCTCAGCCAGGTTGGCATGTCATAAAACCAAGAGGAGAGCGAGCCAGCAGTCCCACGATCCTCAAACAGCACCTCTGGCTTGAGGTCTGGGATCATGATGTTGAGGAGATTGGCAATCCGCCCCCAAGGGTCGCTACCTTGGCTGCCAGAGAAGAACCCACTGACATGGAAGCACACGGCAATCAGCGCACTGAAGCCAATCAAAACGACTACTTGCTGGGTGCGCTGGCGCAGCAGGGTCACTCGCCGCTGCGCTTCAAATTCCCGAATAACTTGCGCCTTAATCGCTTCTTGCTGGGGCACGTTAGCGAGCACCCTTTTGCATAGCAGTCGCCTCAGTTGGATCTAGGGCGATCCCACCGCCTAGCTTGGTCGCCAAAAAGGTCATGGCTTCGGGGCGCTCTTGATGCAGAGCCACATGGATGCCAACCAATTGATAGCGATCCGCCTCCGGCAGGTCATTTCTGACGACAAGACCCGTCTGCGCCGTGGGGCGGCCGCGCCAAGCCTCAACCACATCGCCACACAACACGATTTTGGGGTCATCGCCACGGCAGAGCCTTTGGCGCGCACCTGCTGTGATAATCAACGCATCGCCCTGTCCGGCGCGCAAGGCTGCAAGACCAGCATGCTCGTCCAAGACAAATTGTTCTGGCTTAAAGCTCTTGGTATCTGCGCCATAATCCGCCAAGCCCTGCAAGGGCACGCTATGGCTAGCTGCCAGCTTAGAAATGAAGATCGGCCGACTACCAGCAAGCTTGGCTGGCGTATCTCGTCCAGACGACTTTAAAGCTAACGCCACGGCGAGAACGCGACCGGTAATGGCGTCAGCCCGCGGTGCCAGAATTGGGCGGGCTATCTTGTTGACAGCCTCAAAAGATGGCTGATCCAGAATAGCCAAGTCCAATTGACTATCTTGCAAGGCTGTTGCCACGGCTTTGCCGTCTTCGTAGCCACATAGAACCACCGGCTTACCTAGTCGTCCTTCAAGATGTTTCCGGTACGCCGCAGCTGCCCCGTCACTTGGCGCGGCGGAGCAACCTGCTTCTGCCAGGCCCGCTATCCCAACCCGAAAGCCAGCTGGCGGTGTCTGTGCTGTCGCGGGCTGCATCAAGGCGAGCAGAATAAGGAAGAAACCTAAAGCGCGGATCATGGCTTAGCGCTCCCAGTGGATGGTTTCTGAGCCGGGGCAGCACGGCGTTCGGCGATTTCCGCGCGACGCATTTCGACCACGGCCTGATAGTCAGCAGCCGTCATGGGTTGCATATCGGATCCCTCTTGAAGCCCGATATCCACCCATAATTGTGGATCCTCGTAAGCCAGCGCGGCCATCGCCCCGCGGGTGACGTCTTGAAAGGCTTGCGGGCGGTCTGTGCGGATCACATAGGGCGAGTTAGGCATCGGACCTGCCGTCCAGATGATGCGATAGTCCGATATCTTCACCGCGCCCTTCCGAGCCAAGGTGTAGAGTGAGCCTGTGGTAAAGCCGGTCTCTGGCGTGCCGCCACTAGCGATCAGAAAGATTGCGTCAAATTGACCGTTCGCCAGAGCCAAAACCGACTGCGTGTGGCCACCGCTCATGGCGGTCTTGCCGAAGAAAGTGTCAGGATTTTTTCCTTGCTGGCGCATCGCCCAGCGCGGGAACAAATAGCCAGAAGTCGAATTGAAATCGACATAGCCCAAGGACTTTCCGCGCAAGTCCTCTATCGTTCGATACGGGCTGTCTGCTTTCACGATAAGCGCTGAATAATAGCCCGAAAAACCTTCAGCCGTTCGGGATGCCAAGAAGGGTGTTACCTTCTCGCCCATCTGCTCGCGGGCATTCGCATAGGCTGCACCCCCCATTTGGGCGAGCTCAAGCTGGCCTGAGGCCATTGCTTGAATAATGCCATTATAGTCTGCGGCCTGGAAGACTTCGACTTTCAACCCAGTGATGCGGTTCAGATATTCTTGATAGGCCGTCCAACGGGCCAAAGTCGTAGGGCTATCCTCGCCTGCTGTTGCACCAATACGCAATTGGCCAACTTCTTTCTGCCAGCCCGTGAGTTTGGTGTCGGGCTTGTCAGAGCCACAGGCGGAAAGCCCTGACAGACAAAGCACGAAGCAAAGCGATTTGAGCCAGGTTGATTTCTGCACCTGCTTTACCCCCACGATCTATCCGGCCTTCATGCCTGAAAATCATGTCAGTGGCGCGACGAAAGGAAACGCCACCAACCCAACCTACAGCCGATTTGTGAGAGCCTAATTGCCTTTGCCTTCGTGCAATTATCAAAAAGAAAGGGGCCTGCCGGATCAAACCGGCAGGCCCCCCAACGAACGACAGTCCTAACAATCAGATGCCTATTCTCACCAAGTCAGGGGCAGATCGGCGTTTTCAAACTCGGGAAACGGCAGACCCGCCCTATGTGCGTCTCATAGAGCGGGCGCTGGGGCTTAGTACTTAAAGCGAACCCCGACCATGTAGCGAGGGCCGAAGGTCTCATACTCAATCGGATTAAGTTCGCTGTCAGCAAAGCGGCGGCCTGGGCTGTCGGCTAAATTCACGCCGTCGAACGTCAACTCAATGTTGTCGTTCAACTCATAGCGTGCCGAGACCGACAAGCTTTCAGAATCGTTCCAGTAAATGTCGCCATTGCCATCGGGCACCAAGACGCCATTGACCGTTGTATAACCGCCAACCGATTGCAGCCATTTGGTGCGATATTGATAAGCGATGCGGGCCGACAAGCCATACTTTTCATAGGTCAGGCCGACATTGGTCACGACGTCTGACGCCCCTGGCAGATCAACAACCCGCAAAGGTGCCGTCCCAACGGCTGGCACATTAATCTCGCTATCATTGAAATTGGCGGACAGGCGAATGCCAAACCCTTCGAGCCAATCCGGCCCGTTCATGGATTCAACCAATTCTTCAATCGTATGGTTGAAAGCGACTTCAACGCCCATCAGCTTGCCATCGCCGCCGTTGCGCACGGTGGTGAAATTGTAGCCGGAACGGTCGCGATCAGGCGTATTCAGGATGGTACTGCCAAATGTGCCGCTTTGGGTGAACAAGGCATCCTTGATATCCTTGTAATAGAAGCCGATTTGGAAATAGCCCTGTGACTTCATATACCATTCGAAATAAGCATCAAAGCCAACCGACTTTTCAGGCTTAGCCTCAGGATTGCCTCCCGTGATGGTGCCTGGCGCATCATCAATGGAGAAGTTGGCAGCCAAATCGTCAAAGTCAGGACGCGCAGCACCACTATTCAGGCTGAGGCGGACCTTCATCTCTTCATTCAGGTCATAATTCACATGGACGCTGGGATAAAAGAGCGTGTCATCGCTTTTGAGCTGGGTGAGAACGCGCACGCCGCCGATGATTGGCAGGGCCTTTGACGTATTTTCGGTGCGTTCGACACGGCCGCCGAAAATGACACTGCCCCAGTCCTGCTTGACGGTCGCCATCGCATAGGCTGCAGCGATATCTTCGGTCACTTCAAAATATTCGCCGGAGCCATCCTGATAAGAGCCAATACGGCGATCTTTCAAGCTTTGGACAAAGTCCCTAACCTTATCGCCGGAGTAGTAGCGGAATGTGTAGCCAAGCGCGTATTCGCCTTTGAATGCCGTATCGATGGCAAAATCATTATAAGTCGGCAAGGCAACGCCTGCAGCCGTAAAGTCAGCCGGCCGAGCGCGATATTGAGTCAAGCGACGCTTCTTGTCGCGCGTCGTATACAGACCACCAAGCTTCAATGTCGCTTCCGCACCAAACAGACTAATGTCGCGGCTCGCATCGAACTTACCCGTCCACGCCGCAGTCAGATCGCCACCTTCTGCATCGATGATATCCGTGAATACCATCGGGAAGGCCTCTATGCTGCTTACCGCAGTGCCTTTGGAACGGGTCGTGCCGGTCAAGACTGTGTTGAACAGTCGCACCGTATTGTTGCGAACATCAGTAAAATCATAATCGACGGTTGGGCGCGATGTGACTGTCGTCGGACTCTGAAATGTCGGTGTCCCGGTTAGGTCTTGTCCATCCTCGGTCTCTGTGAAGTTCAAACGCCAATCGATATCCCAGCCAAAGCGCGCATGCTTTCCGCCGATCGTATTGGTGAAAATGTATTCTTTGATGTCACCCGTGCGGAAGTTCCAGTTCATCTGCACGCCATAAACTGTCCCCTTATTGGGCAAGTTGCCGGCACAAAAATCATTGGCAGCGCTGGTTGTAATGGGGGTTACAGTGCCTGAGCAGGCTGTATTGGGTGTATTGGTTGCGCCATTGTCGAACCGGAAAATGTAATTGTTGCGCAGCTCAATATCGGTAAACTGGCTGTATACGGATTGAGCGAAGAAACTATCTTGCTCTGTCGGTCGCCAATCAGCGCGGACCGAGCCGGAAATATTGCCGCGGGTTAGGCGGTAAGGCTTGTTTTCATATTCGCGGGCCCAACGGCGAGTCTCAGAACCCGGACGACGATCAATCCCGGATGTGGTGCTGCCGGGGCGCAAGTAAGGGTCGGTCTCCCAATTATCGGTGACCATTTCACGCTCATAAAAGGAAACCTGACCCAAGAGGCCCAGCTTCCCATCGAGGAAGCGATCTGCAACAACCAGCGAGGCATCGATCTCACGACCACCACCCAGTTCAACTTGGCCAAGCGAAAGACCACCCGTGATCCGGCGTCCGCGATAATCAAAGGCAGAGCGGGTACGGATGTTGATGTTGCCAGCCACCGTATCGCCCGACATATCTGGCGTGATGGCCTTATTGACCGAAACCTGGCTGGCGATCGCGGTAGGGACGTTATCAAAGCGCGTATCGCGCCCTTCTGGGGATACCACGCTCATGCCGTCGATCGAATACGTCACCCAACGACGCGGCTGGCCACGCAAATTCACATAGCGGCTTTGGCCTTGATCCTTCTCGACGGCGACGCCGGGAAGACGGCTGACGGCATCCGCAATGTTTTGGTCGGCCAAGCGGCCGGCTTCATCGGCAGACAGAACGCTGACGAGAGCAGGGGCGTTGCGCTGGACCTGCAAAGCGGCGCGGTCTGACTCAAAAATTGGGCGGCTGCCGCGCACAACAATAGTCTCAGCGGCCTGAGGCGCAGACTCCGTGCTGGCTGCGGCATTTTGGGCCGCAGCATCGGTAGCGATCAGCAAAGCAAAAGAACCAACAGCGCCCATCAAGGCGGCTCGCGTTACGTGAACTGTCATAGGAATCCCCTGTTCGGGCGCACAGCACCCGTTTCCGCCGCGGCGATTAAAGCCGCGGCGTGACAGACTGACGTCGTTCAGGCGTCAGTTTTGTGAAAATGCGATCACACAAGTGTGAAGTTTCTTAAGGCTCGGCAATTTGGCCACTCACGCAGGTGTAATCCTTTGGCTTTTGGGCTAAGCCGCAAATCCCACTCTTTTCCCCAAGCCAATAAACTAAAAATGACCGCATCCACCCAACTCCTCCCTGGTCTCCGCGTCCTTGTGGTCGGTACCAGTGGCTCGGGCAAATCGACCTTTGCGGAGAAGCTCGCACGGGCAGCGCGCATCGACCATCTTGAGCTTGATCAGATGAATTGGCGGCCCGGCTGGTATGACCGCTCGATTGAAGAACCAGAGGCTTTCTTAGCCGATGTGGCCGCGGCGACCTCCGCCTCGAATTGGGTGCTTGCTGGAAATTATGCGATGACGCGTCCAACTGTTTTGCCTCGCCTGACCCATATGGTCTGGCTGGACCTGCCTTTATGGCAAGTAATGACGCAAGTGATCCGCCGGTCGTTGCAGCGCGCAAGCTCAGGAGCCGATGTCTTTCCGGGTTGCCGCGAGGATTGGCCCAGACTGCTGGAGGCTGAGCACCCAATCCGCTGGGCTTTAGCTACCCATCATGCGCGCCGCCCCCGCTATGTTGCCTTAAGCGAGCAGATCAAGGAACAAGGCGGCTTAGTTCTGCGGTGCGGCAATCACAGGGAAACTGAGAAAGCACTTCAGTCGCTTGTGGCTTTAGCGCGATCACGTTCTGCCGCCTGAGCCGCAAGGATTAAGGCTGACAATGGCCCGAAGCCCTCTCGGTAGCCTTGCATGCTATTAGACTGGCCTGTGGAGCGGGCCACGGTGATATCCAGCCTTGGACAATGAAATGCCGAGGTGCCCCAGAAGCCACCATGGCCCCAGCAGACCTCGCCATTCAGCTTGGTTGGTTCAATGCCAAGCGCATATCCTTCCCCAGCCCCATCCGGACCAGATGTTTGCATGAGGATACGGGTCGCAACTGGATTGGCGAAGACCTCGCCACGGACTACCGCCCGCGTGGCGCGTCCCAGGTCGTCCATGCTCATGACCAATCCGCCACCGCCATATTGATCGAAAGAGACGTCCAGTTCGGAATCGCGAATGGCTCCACGATATTGGGCAACGCGGCGTGTGCCTGCCGGCGTGGGCTCCATCGCTTCCCAATAGGTTTCGTCAGCCCCCAGCTTAGGCCAATCCAACATCTGCCGAGCAGCGGCCCCGATGGTGGCCGACTTTGTTGCTTGCTTGATCATATCTGCAGCAATCAAATAATTCGTATCGGTGTAGTTGAAGTCGCCGCCGACGGCATCTCGTCGGCCGAAAGTCACGGCGAACCAAATCTCTGACTCAGCAGTCCAATGCGGGGACCAACCATAAGCAGTTGGTCCCAGCGCGAGGATCCGAAATGCAGGCACGGAGACATAATCCGGGATACCCGAGGTGTGGTTAAGCAAATGGCGCAGAGTGATGGTATCAAGCTGATAGCCATTCTTCTCCATCATTGTTCTCACGGCTGGGGATAGTGCCGGGCCAATCGGGCCATCTACTTGCAGCTTCCCTGCCTCAACCAATTGCAAAGCCATGGCGGAGACAAAGGTCTTGGTATTGGAAGCCACACGAACATCGTCATCTGTCCGCAGGTCAGGACCAGAAGCAAAGGTTTGATCGAGCCCGAGACTGGGTGCCCTGACATACAGTAATTGGCCGGGAATATTGGGATTGGCCTTTGTTTCGCGATTGAGTTCGGCTTGCAGCGACGAGCCAAGGTCCATGTCCTTTGCCGGTAGCTGCCAAGTCGTCTCCGTCCAGCCTGCGCGCTGCTTGCCCAACCAACTCGACCAGCCAATCGCCAAGGCCAAAACGAGCGCCACGGCCAGAAAGCCGCGCAATGCATAGGTTCCGAGCCGTCTCATCATCATTCCTTTTGTCTGTCGTTTGTTTGGCATCCACGCCCCTTAAACGTCAACGGCCCGCCACAAGGGCGGGCCGCATTTCGCGCGTGTCTCCTGCGACTGGACTACATTTTCCAGACCAGATTGATCGCATAGCGACGACCAATGATGTCATATTGGTTTGGAAGCGTGTTGGCGTCTTGCTGTGCCGAGCCCAAAATTGGTGGCTCTTTATCGAACAGATTGCTGATCGTGCCGCCAACGCGCAGATTGTCGTTGATCTTGTAAGAGAAGCCCAAGTCGAAATAGTCCCAGGCGTCAATGTGCTGGACATTGTTCAAGTTGGCCGCCACGTTGCGCCATTGTGGCTCTGGTACCCGCTTGATCAAAGCATCGACCTGACCTTGGTAGCGCCAAGCACCACGAATGGTCAAAGGACCATCCATCCATGCGACTGCAAGGTTGGAGCGGAAGGCTGGGATGGCGCGGATACCGGTACCGGCATCAGAGCATGCCCCACCGCCAAAGTCTCCAGCGCAATCAAACAGATTATCGGATGGGAACAAGAGACGGATGAAGCTGTCCACGGTACCGCCTTGGAAGCTGATGTTGATCCGGTCGCCCGGCAAAGCTTCTGGCAGTTTCGCATTGTAATAGATGGAGAAGTCGACCCCAGAGGTCTTGAGCAAGGTCAAGTTGGTGTCACGTTGGTCGAATTTCACAACCCGACCGCTGGAATCGCGGGTGATCTTCTTACAAAGCGCGCTGCTGGCGTCCTGCAGCACCAGATAGCAGCTATCCATCAATTGGATCGGCGTAATCGAGCCGATCGCGTCGTCGATC